>JAYUYQ010000050.1:0-2847 GCA_043752435.1 Betaproteobacteria bacterium | reverse complement strand
ATTCGGCGCAGCGGCCGCCGCGGCCCTGACCGCGTACGGTGACCGTGCATTCGCCGCCGGAAATCAGCGCCACCGGTGCCGGCCACGGCGCACCGTGTTGTGCGATTTCGCGGGCAAGCGCGCCGTAGACCTTGGCGACTTCACGCGCTTCACCGGTCACCGAGTCACCGAGGATTGCCGGCGTGACGCCCTGGCCGCGGAAATAATCCGCGGCGGCCTGCAGCGATTGCTGTGCGGTGGCGATCACCCGATTTTCCGTTTTTGCAAATACGCGGTCGCCGGGTTTGGGCGTTTCGGCGATTTCGCCGCGCGCGCCGCGTGCGAGATGGTCGGCGATTGCGGCCGGTGCCTGCACAGCATGTTGTTCAAGGACGTCGATCGCATCCTGGTAAGTGGTCGGATCCGGCGCGCAGGGCCCGGAGGCAATGTGCGTCGGGTCATCACCGGTGACGTCAGATACCACCAGCGCCAGCACCGGTGCGCGGGAGGCCGCAGCGAGCCGTCCGCCCTGGATGGCCGAGAGGTGTTTCCGGATCGTGTTCATGGCCTGGATTGGTGCCCCGGACAGCAGCAGTTGGCGGGTGACTTGTTTCAGGTCGGCCATGGTGATGCCTTCGGCCGGCAATGACAGCAGGCTCGAGCCGCCGCCGGAAACCAGCACCAGCAGCAGATCCTGTGGAGTCAGCGTTTTGACCTTTTTCAGGATTTCCGCAGCGGCTTGTTCACCTGCGGCATCGGGTACTGGGTGTCCGGCCTCGATCACGGTGATGCGGTTGGTCAGCAGACCATGCTGGTAACGCGTGATGACCAGGCCATCGAGTGGCGCTGCAGCAGGCCAGTGTTGTTCAACGGCCAGCGCCATTGCGGCGGCAGCTTTGCCGGCGCCTACGACCAGCGTGCGACCCTTGGGCGGTGCGGGCAGGTGATTGGGTACGATTTGCAGTGGATCTGCGGCGGCGAGAGCTGAAGCAAAACTCTCGCTCAGCATTTCGCGCGCGCGTTCCGGGGTCATGACAACACGGTTTTCAGGTGTGCGCCGGTGTGGCTGGCGATATGTCCCGCGATGGTTTCCGGCGGACCTTCGGCGAGGATCAGGCCGCCGCCGTCGCCGCCCTCGGGTCCGAGGTCGATCACCCAGTCGGCTGTTTTGATCACGTCGAGATTGTGTTCGATGACGACAATGGTGTTGCCGTGGTCGCGCAGCCGGTGCAGCACGTGCAGCAGCAGGTCGATGTCATGGAAATGCAAGCCGGTCGTCGGTTCGTCGAGAATGTACAAGGTGCGGCCGGTATCGCGCTTGGACAGTTCCAGCGCGAGTTTGACGCGTTGCGCCTCGCCGCCGGACAGCGTGGTCGCACTTTGGCCCAGCGTGATGTACCCGAGGCCCACGTCCATCATGGTCTGCAGCTTGCGCGCGATTGACGGCACCGGGCTGAAAAATTCAAGCGCCTGTTCCACGGTCATCGCCAGCACTTCATTGACCGTGCGGCCCTTGTAACGGATGTCCAGGGTTTCGCGGTTATAGCGCTTGCCGTGGCAGGTATCGCAGGACACGTAGATATCGGGCAGAAAGTGCATTTCAACTTTGAGCACACCGTCGCCCTGGCAGGCTTCGCAACGTCCACCTTTTACGTTGAAGGAAAACCGTCCAGCGCTGTAGCCGCGCGCGCGCGCTTCCGGCACTCCCGCGAACAGTTCACGAATGGGGGTGAACAATCCCGTGTAAGTCGCCGGATTGGAGCGCGGCGTGCGGCCGATGGGGCTCTGATCGACATTGACCACCTTGTCGAAAAACTCCATGCCTTCGATGCCGGTGCAGGGCGCCGGTTCGACATTGCTGCCGTAGAGGTCGCGTGCGGCGGCCTGGTACAGCGTGTCGTTCACCAGCGTTGATTTTCCGGAGCCAGAGACGCCAGTGACGCAGGTGAACAGACCGACGGGAATGCCGACAGTGACGTCCTTCAAGTTGTTACCGGTGGCGCCGCTGATGATCAGCCGCCGTTTCGGATTAACCTTGTGGCGCAACGCCGGCACATCGATGCGGCGGCGTCCCGACAAGTACTGGCCCGTCAGTGATTCGTTGTGTGCAACGATTTCAGCCGGAGTGCCCTGCGCGATGACATGACCGCCGTGTTCGCCGGCGCCCAGCCCCATATCGATCACATGGTCGGCGCTCATGATCGCGTCCTGATCATGTTCGACGACGATCACCGAATTGCCGATGTCGCGCAGGCGTTTCAGCATGCCGAGCAGCCGGGTGTTGTCGCGCTGATGCAGGCCAATCGAGGGTTCGTCGAGTACGTACATCACGCCGGTCAGTCCGGAGCCAATCTGGCTGGCGAGACGGATGCGCTGGGATTCGCCGCCGGACAAGGTGTCCGCTGAACGGTCAAGTGACAGGTAATCGAGGCCGACATCGACCAGGAAACGCAGACGGTTGCGGATCTCGCCGGCGATTTTGTCGGCAATGGCCTGTTTCGCGCCCGTCAACGCCAGCTCCTCGAAAAACCTCATGGCGTTGCCGAGCTGCAGCGCCGAGAGGGCATAGATGGGCTGGCCCGCTACCAGCACATGACGCGCTTCGGCGCGCAGCCGTGTGCCTGCGCAATCCGGGCAGGTTTGCGTGTTCAGGTATTTCGACAGTTCTTCCTTGACCACCGGCGAATCGGTTTCGCGGTGCCGGCGTTCAAGGTTGGGAATCACGCCTTCGAAAGCGTGTTCCTTGACGTATGACTTGCCGCGTTCACCGGCGTAGGTGAACTTGATTTGTGTCTTGCCGGAGCCGTTGAGCACGGCAGCGCGTGCGTCCTCGGTCAGTTCACCGAAAGGTGCTTCAACATCAAAACC
>JAYUYQ010000049.1:0-2854 GCA_043752435.1 Betaproteobacteria bacterium | reverse complement strand
CGCATCGAAGGTCATGAGGTCGTGCAGACTGCACGACGTGCATGACCCTCAATCCGATAAACCGATCAGCACCAGGTCGGCCTCGGCAACCACACGGTCAACGACCTCCTTCGGCGCAACCTTGGCATTGGTCGGCTTGGCGTAGCGCCTGGTCTTGATGCCGCGCTCGGCCATGCGTTTCTCGACACTGTCGAAAAATTCGTCGCTGCGCGTTTTGCCGATCTCGAACAGCGCCAGCGTGAGGCCGTCGAGTGACGCAGGTGGTGCGCGGCGCGCGCGCATCACTGCTTCGGTTTCGGCGGTCGGGTCGCGCAGCCAACTCAGATTGTTCATGGACGTATCTCCTTGGTTACCGGTTGCAGTTCGGTGCGATTGCGGCCCGCGAGCCAGCCCGGCAGGATCGCCGAGAACAGACCCGCGGCGCCGCCGGCGCGCACCACCATCAAACCATCCTCGTGAAACTTCGGCACTTGCTCATGCGCGCGGCTCGCCGGGATGCCCTCGCCCACGCCATCGGCGCCGGCGACGAGTTCCGCGCCGGGTCGTATCGTCGCTTCATACAAGGCACGCTCGATGCGCGCGCGATCCCAGCCGGCTTCGCGGTAAATCGCATAATGCTCCGGCGACAATACCAATATCGCCCGCGCCGACTGCACCAGTTTCGGATGGCCGATTTTCACCAGCGACATTGCAAACGACTTGGTCAATGCCTCCGGCGTGCGTGACTTCTGATCGACAAAGGCCTCGGGGCCGTGCCCCTGGAACAGCGTGACGGTCGAGGTTCCGGGCGCAAAACCGCGCGCCACCGACAGCGGCTGCCATGTAGGATCGGATTCGTCCTCGGCAAAGCACAGCGTGTACTTGCTCGGCGCGCCCAGCGTCGCGCGGTCCGCCTCACCGGGACGCCCGCCGCCGACATTGCGCACGATCAGGTTCAGCGCGCGGCCGATGGTCGCGTTGGCGCGGTTGCCCTGGCCCAGCGCGTTGATGCCGCTGTTCATGCCGATGCGTTTGGCCATCGGCCCGTTGACGATGATGATCGGGCTGGAAAAATAAGTCGTTGCCAGCACGCCGTGCAGCGTGAACACCGGCTCCAGCGCGGCATCGATGGCGGCGAGCAGCACCGGCATGTATTCCGGCCTGCACCCGGCCATCACCGCGTTGATGGCGACTTTCTCGATGCTGCATTCAACAAGATTCGGCGGCATCCTGCCGACAATCTCGTCGGGTTTGCGGTTCGTGCCCTTCAGCATCGCAATCACCCGCGCGTCGGTCGGCGGCGTGACGGGCAAGCCGTCAGTCCAGCCGCGCTGATAACACAGCTCCGCCGGATCAACCGCTTCGCCGTACTCGATCTTGCGCGCCGCCAGCCATGTGGCGCCGCTGTGTTTTGCTTCCAGCTTCTCGGCCACCCCGGGCTCGAGTGCCAGCGACCCTCACCCGGGTTTGAGCGGCGGGTGTTGCGATCCCAGATCGGCAATGCCTGTCAGCCGCTGCCAGCCGGCGCGATCCCAGCCGACGACACGCTCGATTTCGCGGCCGCGCTCAAAGCGGATCAGCGTCGGCATGAACTCGATATTGTTGGTCCACGACAAGTCGAGCTCACGGTCATCGACGATGCCGGCGACACCTGCCGGGAAACGCGGATCGTCCTGCGACACAATGCGGAAATTGCGCACTTCGCGCGCGGCGCGCTGCATTTCGCCCTCAATCAGCACGCAGGTCGGACAGGCGCGCTTGGAAAACACCACCAGACCATCGTCTATCAATTGCGGCACCGCAAGCTCCCGGATTTGATTTGGGCAAGTCAACTTTGCATCGTTCTGCTAGTCTAAACCAATATGTCATTGCGCCACGCTCTCCACCATTCGTACTTAATCATGCTGCTTGCGGCCGGCGGCTGTGCGCAGTTCGAGTGGCAGAAACCCGGAACGGCTGCGGCCGACGTCGAGCGCGACCAGGCACAATGCACCGTACAAGGGCAATTCGAAGCGCGCCAGCGCATGCCCCTGCAACCGAGCCTTGCGCCTCAGGTGATCATGGACCAGCAAGGCAGAACCATCGTCACGCAAAACACGCAGCCCGACTCCGAGCGGTTTTTCCTCGAGAACAGCCTGCTCCGGCAGTGCATGACTAAACTGGGATATACCCTGCAGCCCTCTGCAGCCGCAGTCCGACCGGAATGAACAACGCCGATGAACAAACCCGCGCATCACAAACCTGCGTATCCGCAGCGCCGCAGGGCACTGCAGGCCGCGACAGCGCTGCTGCTGCTCAACATGACTGACGCGCGCAGCGCACCCGCAGGATTGATCACGCGGCCGATTCCGCGCAGCGGCGAACGGTTGCCTGCAATCGGCCTCGGCACTTACGATACCTTCGATATCCCCCGCGATCGTCTGGCGCAGACCGAATTGCAAGCCGTGCTGCGGCGCTTCGTCGAGCTCGGCGGGCAGGTTGTCGATTCTTCACCCATGTACGGCAATGCAGAGGCGGCGGTGGGCACACTCTCCAGCGCACTGAACGTGCGCAAATCGCTGTTCCTCGCCACCAAGGTCTGGACCAGCGGCCGCGCCGAAGGCATCCGCCAGATGGAAGCATCGGCAAAACTGTTACAGACCAAAACCATCGACCTGATGCAGGTGCACAACCTGCTCGACCTCAAAACTCATCTGCCGGTGCTGCGCGACTGGAAAAAATCCGGGCGCATCCGTTACCTCGGCATCACCCATTACACCGCCGGCTCGCATGCCGAGCTGGAAAAACTGGTGCGCAGCGGCGATTTCGATTTCGTGCAATTCAACTATTCGCTGGACGAACCCGAAGCTGAAGCGCGGCTGCTGCCAGCCTGCGC
>JAYUYQ010000048.1:0-2890 GCA_043752435.1 Betaproteobacteria bacterium | reverse complement strand
GCAAATCAAAAAACTCACCGGCGCCTGCGCGCGCGGCTACCGTTCGCCGTCGTGGGATTTGAGCACGCATTCGGTTGAACTGCTGCTGAAGCACGGCTTCTATTACGACAGCAGTATGATGGGCGACGATTACACGCCGTATCGCGTGCGGCAGGGCGATGTGATCGAGTTGGAAAAACCGGCGGTATTCGGGATGCCCACGCGACTCATCGAAATGCCGATCAGTTGGTCGCTCGACGACTATCCGCATTTCGAATTCGTGCGCACCAGCACCACCATTCTTCCCGGCAATATGAACGCACATCATGTGCTGCAAAACTGGACGGATGATTTTATATATTTGCGCGATCATCTCGACTGGGGCGTAATCACCTATACCTTTCATCCGTTCGTCATCGGCCGCGGGCACCGCATGATCGTGCTGGAAAAACTCATCCGCACGCTGAAGGACAGGGAGCGGTGTTCATGCGCCTGGGGGACGCGGCCACCGCATTCGATGAAAAAATAACCAATTAAAACAAATAGTTACATCGTCCCTGGGGCGTTAGCCTGGCTGCTTGAAGAGCCAGACCCGCCAGACGATCCACACCGTTGCGAGGTAGGCTCCAACCATGGGCACCCATGACCTGTAATGCCAGAAATCTTTGTTATTTTGCGACAGCCATTTTCCTGGTTGCGTTGCTGGGTAACTGTCTTGTGGTCGGCCATGGCCAGGGTCCGGGTGTCGCTTTTTCGGGGGGGATTCTTCTCGGCGTATTGCTGCTGAGTGAACAGCGCTGCTGGTGGCGCCTGCTGCTGATCGCGCTGGTAGCCGATAGTCTCGCCAGCGTATGGGTTTGCCAAACGGGCGTGGGTCATGCCGTGGGTGATGCCATCGGACATGTCACGGGCGCTGGCGCTGCGGCGTGGCTCACGCGACGGATTTGCGTTTTCCCTTTCCATTTTGAGGTGCCGCGAAACGTACTGGCGCTGGTGGTGTTTAGCGCCGTGCCCGGTGCCGCCATCAGCGCCAGTGTCGAATTCGCGTTGACCATGTTAGGGGGGGCAGGCAACCGGCGTCATGGCCTGGATGGGTCACTGGACAGGATACGCGCTGGGCAATCTGGTGGCCGCGCCTCTGGTATTAACCGCGTGGCAACAGCGTCCGGCCCTGGTGTTGCCGCGTGGCGCGAAACGGTACGAGGCGTTGGTGTTGATTGCGTGTCTGACGCTGGCCTTTCACCTTGTTTTTAGCGTTCGCTTGCCGCTGGTGTTTCTGTTGCTGCCGCCGATGCTTTGGGCCGGCTTGCGTTTTGGCATGTTGGCTACGGCGTTGGAAATCACGCTGCTTGCCGCCATCGGACTTCAAGCGACAGTATCCGGCCGTGGCCCGTACGCCGCCAGCGCGCAGTCGCCGCTGGAAAGCCTGCTGATGGTGCAGACCTTCCTGGTACTGGCCAGTGCCGCCGCGTTGATGTTGGTGGCGGTGACGTCGCAGCGGCGCTTGGCGCAGGCGGCCTTATTGCGTGCACGTGATGAACTGGAGGCGCAAGTAGCCGCTCGCACGGCCGCATTACAGGACAATGAAAAACGCTTGCGGGTGAGCGAGGCTCGCTACCGCAATCTGTTCGTGAATAATCCGTTGATGTACTTCACGCTGGACGCCTCGGGACTGGTGGTGTCGGTCAACCCGCAAGGCGCGAACCAATTGGGGTACCAAGTCGAAGAGCTGACTGGCCGACCCGTGACGGCGGTGTTTCCGCTGGAACGGCACGATCAGGTGAATGCGCAATTGGCGCAGTGCATGCGCGAGGCCGACCGTATCCACACCTGGGAAATCACCAAGGTGCACAAGGATGGCCAAACGCTGTGGGTGCGTGAAAGCGCGGTTGCCGTGCCAGGCGATGACGGCGCGTTGCTGCTGCTGATCATGTGCGAGAACGTCACCGAGCGGCGCCAGGCCGAACTGGCCTTACGCGAATCGGAGCAGCGCTTACGCACCTTGCTCGATACGATACCCGATCAGGTACAGTTGAAAGACGCGCAGGGCAAATTTGTCATGCTCAACCGCGCCACGCAGGAGCACTTCGGCGTGCCGGAGGCGCAGATCCTGGGTAAAACCGTCTTTGATTTGCGCCCGGCTGAGATGGCGATGTTGCTGGATGCGGAAGACAAACAGGCGCTGGACGCACCCGGGCCGCTACGCGTGGAGCGGGGTTCGGAAGCCGGCGATAGCTGGCAAGAAATTATTCTCTCGCCTATACGCGATGGCGGCGGCGCGGTCAGCGGTCTGGTGTCTATTTCACGCGATATTACCGAGCGCAAGCATGCGGAGCTCGACAAGCTGCGTGAAAGTGAACAGCGTTATCGCACACTGGTGGAGCATGCCGCTGATCTCATCTACGAAACCAGCGTGGAAGGGCATTTCACCTACTTCAATACCAGTGCCGCATTGCAGATGCTGGGTTATGCGCGCGAGGATCTCGTCGATCGCCACTATCTTGAACTGGTGCACCCGGATCATCGCCTGGCACTGGAGAGTTTTTTCCGCTCGGCTATCAAGGAGCACCGCAGCAGCGGTTACATCGAGATTGCCGCGCTGACCAAGAGCGGGGCGCCGATCTGGTTCGGGCAGCAGGTCAATCTGGTGTGGGAGAAAAATCGTGTCATTTGTTTTCAGGGCGTGTGCCGCAATATCAACGATCGCGTCGCCGCGCAGGCGGCGCAGCGTGATGCTGCCGACAGGCTAAGGCGGCTGTCGGCGCGGCAGGAAGAATTGCTCGAAGCCGAGCGCACGCGCATCGCACAAAACCTGCACGATGGCGTCGGCCAGTCGTTGAATCTCGCGCGGCTGAAAATCGAGTCGGCGCTGCCAGGCGCCGGCACGCGCAGTGGCACCTTGCAGGAGGCC
>JAYUYQ010000047.1:0-17412 GCA_043752435.1 Betaproteobacteria bacterium | reverse complement strand
GCAATGGTTGCCTTACCCAGTCAAACCCGACAGAATTCCCGCCAAAGGCTGCTGCTGTTAAAAGACCTTAAACCCCGACAACACAGGAGGAGCCTCATGAAAATCAAACTTGTTATTTCTGCATGGCTGGTCGCCAGCGGATTTTTCCCGATCATCAGTGCGTTCGCCGCCGACACCTATCCCAGCCGGTCAATCCGCGTAATGGTGCCCAATGGTGCCGGCAGCTCCGTGGATACCCTGACCCGCATCGTCACCACCAGCATGAGCGATGTCATCAAGCAGCAATTGGTGGTCGACAACCGCGCGGGCGCCGGCGGCGTCATCGGCATGGAAATCGGCAAAGGTGCCAATCCCGATGGTTACACGCTGATTGCCGCAACCACCGCGGCATCGACCATCGCGCGACTTTTGGTAAAAAATCCCACCTACCATCCGGTAAACGACTACGACATGGTCGGGCAGTTCGGCGTGACGCTCAACGTGCTGGTGGTCGCCAATGCCATGCCGGTCAAATCAGTCCCGGAACTGATCGCCTACGCCAAGGGTGGCAAACAACCGTTCAACATGGCCTCTGCCGGCGTCGGTTCGCAAAGCCACCTGTCGGGTGCGTATTTCATGCTGGAAGCCAAGTTTGATTCACTGCATGTGCCGTATAAGGGCGGCGGCGCCTCAGTGGCGGCGCTGGTCGCGGGCGAATCCCAGTGGTCTCTGACGCCGTCAGCCGCTGCGATGACCCACGTCAACGCCAAACGCATGCGCGCGATCGGACACAGCCTGATCAAACCGACCGCCCTGCTGCCCGGCATCCCGCCCATCTCCGACACCATACCGGGCTTCGACTACACCGGCTGGATGGGTTTCATGGTACCCAAGGGCACGCCCAAACCCATCATCGAGAAGTTGCGCGTGGCCATGGTCGAAACCATGAAAATGCCTGAGGTCATCAAGGGCATGAATTTCCAGGGCACCGAAATCACCATTCTGGGGCCTGTGGAATTCCGCAAGGAAGTGCAGGAATCGATGGTCAAAAATGCCAAGCTGATAAAAACCGTCGGTCTGCAGGCCAATTGATTTAGTTTTTTAAACAACAGGTCGCGCGGATTTTCCGCGCGGCCCGCTTTTTTTGTGGAGAACGGAAAATGCTGCTGGATGCCATGGTCGACCGCGGACTCTCGGAAGAGACCCGCATGATGCGCGAAGTGACCCGCAAGTTTGCCAACGAGCATGTGATTCCGTTCACCCGCAAGAACTGGCAGCGCGAATGGAACATGAACCCTGACGAGCGTCTGCCGCCGGAACTCCTGCAGATCGCGGACAAGATCGGCATCCGCACCCTGGGCATCCCGGAAGAATTCGGCGGCACCGCACTGGACCCGAAGACTGAAGTGCAGACCTTCGCCGTGATCTCGGAAGAGATTTCGCGCGGCGACTGCGGTCTTGCGGAAAAGATGGTGCAGATCTGGAAAGTGTCGGTGCTGCTGCGCAATGTCGCGCCTCGTCACCTGCAGGAACGCTGGTTCCCGCGGGTGGTGGCCGATCCGTCGTTTACCCTCTCGCATTGCCTGACCGAACCGCGCGGCGCATCCGACCGCTGGCTGCCGTACAACGTGCCGGAAGCAGCGATGCAGACCAAGGCGGTGAAAAAAGGCGATCGCTGGGTCATCAACGGCCGCAAGCAGTTCATCACCAACGCCTATGACGCAAGCCTGTATGTGATCTACGCCAACACCAACACCAAGGTCGGCATGCTGCAGGGCACCTCGAGCTTTCTGGTGCCGCGCGACACGCCGGGCCTCACCGTGCAGCGCTGCAACGAGACGCTGGGCGGCCGTTACATGAACAATGGCGAGATTTCGTTCGAGGACATGGAAATCCCGGAAGACCACCTGCTGGTGGAAAACACCGCCCTCGCCAAGGCCGGCATTTATTTCCGGCCCGGCAAGATCATCCAGGGTTCGAAGAACATCGGCGTCGCCGTACGGGCCTTCGAGGAAACCGCCAAGTACGTGCAGAATTATGTGCAGGGCGGGAAGATTCTGATCAAGCATCAGGCCACTGCGATCCGGCTGGCCGAAATGGCGACCAAGATCTGTGCCGTGCGCGGATTGCTGCGCGAAGCCTCGCGCGCAGTCGACGAAAACGCCCCCGAAGCGGAGGTGTTGTGCAACATGGTCAAGCTGTACGCTTCCGAAGCGGTGCTGGAAGTGTGCAAGCATGCGGTGGAACTGCACGGCGGCAACGGCACCATGCTCGAGTTCGGCATTGAGAAACTTTATCGCGACGCGACCATGTACCTGCACATGGACGGCACGGTGGACGTCACCAAGTTCAAGATCGTCAAAAACCTGTTCCCGGACACTGCCGGCAAATACGCCGGACCGGAGGCCTGAACTACGGCATTTCCGGCAGGAGGTGCGCGCAGGCTACAATCGCGCCTAGGTCGATTCCCAAAATTGGTTGAAAACCATTTTTCAGCCTCCTCCCTTCCCCCGGCTCCTTTCCTCTTTTGGGAAAGGGTCGGGGATGAGGGAAAAAATACGATCATTTACTGAAGCAATACGGAGCAAGTTATTTGAAAGCCCTGATCGTCAAAGAACACGGACCCCTGGAAAACCTGCTGCTGGAAGAAACGCCCGATCCTGTCCCGGGTCCCGGTGAAGTGCTGGTTGATGTGCATGCCGCGAGCGTCAATTTCCCCGACCTGCTGGTGATCGGCGGCACCTACCAGGTGTTGCCGAAACGGCCTTTCAGTCCGGGCAAGGACATGGCGGGCGTAGTCGCCGCGGTCGGCACCGGTGTGACGACCTGCAAACCCGGCGATCGCGTCGCCGCACAGAACGAATACGGCGCCTACGCGCAGAAGTGCGTGGTCAAGCAAGAGACCTGTTATCCGATGCCGGATGCGATGAGTTACGCCGATGCCGCAGCCATGGGCATCGCCTATCCGACGGCACATTTTGCGCTGGTCGAACGCGGCCAGTATCAACCCGGCGAAACCGTGTTGATCAACGGCGCTGCCGGCGGCGTCGGCATCGCCACCATCCAGGTCGCCAAGGCACTGGGCGCCACGGTGGTGGCGAGCGTCAGCAGCGAAGCCAAGGCCAAACTCGCCAAGGAAATGGGCGCCGATCATGTAGTGCGCACTGATGTGCCGAACCTGCGCGATGCTTTCCGCGATCAGGTGCTCGCCGCTGTCGGCAAACGCGGCGTCGACATCATTGTCGATCCGGTCGGCGGCGACGTGTTCGATGCCAGCCTGCGCGTGATTGCCTGGTCGGGTCGGTTGATCGTTGTTGGTTTTGCCGAAGGTCGCATACCCGAAGTCAAAGCCGGCCACCTGCTGGTGAAAAACATCGCCATGCTCGGCCTTCAATACAGCGCCTACCGCGACCGGCAGCCGGAAAAAGTACGCCGCGTGCAGCAGGAGCTGTTTGACTGGTACGCCGCCGGCAAAATCAAACCGCATGTGATGGCGGCCTATCCGTTGGCGCAGTATCAGGATGCCTTGCGTGCGGTGCGCGATCGCAAAGTGGTGGGCAAGGTCGTAATCATGACGCGGCTGTAGCCATCACCCCTTAACGGGAAGTTAAATAAGTATTTGTTTTTAAACGATATTTAATACCGCCATGACGCGACCAATAATGCAATACGAAGCGTAGACAATAACCAATTTTCAGGAACATCCCTCCCATGCCAAATCCCAAATCCGCAACCAGCGCTCTCGGCACTTTGCCGCGCTGGATTTTCATGAGCCGCTGGCTGCAAGCGCCCCTGTACATCGGATTGATTGCCGCGCAGGGCATTTACGTCTGGCAGTTCTGGACGGAACTGATCCACTTGCTTCAGCTCATTACGATCAAGGACATCAGCGAAACTGAAATCATGCTGATCGTGCTCGGCCTGATTGATGTAGTGATGATCTCCAACCTGCTGGTGATGGTCATCGTTGGCGGCTGGGAAACCTTTGTGTCGCGTCTTGACCTGCAGAACCACCCTGACCAGCCGGAGTGGCTGTCCCATGTCAACGCCGGCGTGTTGAAGGTCAAGCTGGCGACCGCCATCATCGGCATTTCGTCGATCCACCTGCTGAAGTCGTTCATCAATGCCGCGCAGTACGACGAAAAAACCCTGCTCTGGCAGACCATGATCCATCTGACTTTTGTGGTCTCCGCACTGGCCATCGCCTACACCGAAAAAATTACTCAGTCGACACCGCGTACACACCGCGCCAGCCCAGACTCCCCACAAGCCGGCCATTGAGTCGGCGGCGGCACCCGCAACCCCGCGCGCGCTGTGGCTGATGCGCGCGGGACGTTACTTCACTTCAGCATCAGCGGGATGCCGCTGAGAATCAGGATGGCGCAAACTGTGCGGCGGAACGTTATCTCACTCATCCCGGTGTGGATACGGTCACCGAGAAAAATTCCGAGCAGCATGAACGGCAGCGCCGCCGCAAACAGCAGCAGCGATTCGCGGCCGAATTCACCGACCGCGAAATAACCGATGCCGCGCACCACCGCCAGTGTCATCATCAGCGCGGCCAGGGTGCCGCGGAACTGCTCCTTGGTGACGCGAATGGCATCCATGTAAATCGCAAAAAAAATGCTCGCCATGGTGCCAAATACCGTGCCCACGGCGCCGGCGAGAAAACTGGCTGCCGTGGCTACTGCGGGCGGTGCTTTACGGTCGCCCGCCGCCTGCATCTGCCACAACGCATAGAGGCCGTAGCCGGTGACCAGCACACCAAGGCCGCGCGCGAGCAGCGCCGCATCCAGCACCTTGAACAGATAAAGCCCCAGCGCAATGCCCAGCGTGCATGACGGAAGGATGCGCAGGATCAGTGCCATCGACACATGTTTGCGATCCTTGCCGAGCAGCGTGGCCGACGATGAAATCGTCAGCAACGTCCATACCGGCACCAGCACTTTCAACGGAATCACCAACGCCAGCAGCGGCATCGCGGCAAATCCACCGAAACCGGTGCTGCCGCGCAAGGCATAACTCGCAACCAGCACAACGATGCAATAACCGGCTTCAAGCGGCGTCAAAGCCATCATCTGCGGTTTCGCACCCGCATCACTTTGCGTCCGTGGCCAGCAACTCGATGAGGCGCATCACTTCCGCCGCCGCTGACTGGGCTTCTTTACGTGTCAGGACCTCGGCTGCGTCGGCATCACGCTTGCGGATAGCGGCGAGCATCGCTCGCAGGCCCTTGATGCTTTCCTTGGAACGCGTCGCGGAACGCTGCGGGTGCGACAGGCCCAGCGCACGCCAGCGCCAGATGCGCGCGTGCAGCGTACCGAGCATCGATGACAGCGTTTCGCTGCCGGCGCCGGTGAACAGCGCTTCATAAAAACGGTTCTTGGTTTCCAATACTTCCTGCGCGTCGCCGCGTTCGTAAGCGCCGACCACCACATCCAGCGCCTGCGCCAGGCGTTTGATATCGGCGTCCCCCGCGTGCTGCACGAACAGCCGCGCCGCGAGTCCTTCGAGCACCGCGCGTATGGTGTAGAGATCCTTGGCTTCGGCCAGCGACAGCGCGCGCACCACCGGCCCCTTGTTCGGCACGTTGGCGATCAGGCCCTCGGTTTCGAGCTGGCGCAGCGCTTCGCGGATAACGGTGCGCGACACACCCATCATTTCAGTGAGTTCGCGTTCAGTCAGGCGGGCCCCGGGCGCGAGGCGACCGTCAATAATGGCGCCGCGCAGCCTGTCCAACACTTGCGCCCGAAGGGGCGCAGCAAGCCTTTGAATTTGTTGAATATTTTTATCAGGCATCGCTGTCGGCCCACTCATGCAGGTCATTCAATTGACCTGTCCTATAATACCGTAATACGATAATACGCATTGCAAGTTGGCGCAACCAGCACCGGTTGCCCCGCATAAAATCCGTGATCATCCGTTTAATCGCAACAGGAGCACCCGTCATGAGCACCCCCGTCAAAGTCGGCATCGTCGGTCTCGGCCGCTGGGCCAAAGTATTGACCCGCGCCGCCAAACAGTCAGACAAAATCCAGATCGTCGCCGGTTACAGCCGGTCGCAGGAAAAGCGTGATGCCTTCGCCAAGGAAATGGGCGTGGCCGCGGTACCTGACATGCAGGCGATGCTGTCCAATCCGGAAATAAAGGGCGTGATACTGACAGTGCCGAATGAACAACATCTGCCGATGGCCGAAATCGTCGCCAAGGGCGGCAAACATGTCTATACCGAGAAGCCGATTTCGCAGACCCTCGAAGACGGCCTGAAAATCGAAGCACTGCAGAAACAGTACGGCGTCACCGTCACCGTCGGCCATAGCGCACGGCTGATGGCCGGTATCCGCATCATCAAGGAAAAAATCGACGCCGGCGAACTGGGTCGCGTCGCCTTCATCGAAGCCAATTTCTCCAACGAACGCGCGCTGGAACTGACGCCGCAAACCTGGCGCTGGTACAAGGATCGCGCCCCCGGCGGTCCGCTGTCGCAGCTGGCGATCCATCAGTTTGACGTGCTGCATCTGCTCGGTGGTGAAGTGCAGGAGGTGTCGTCAATGGCCTCCAAGCTGTCGCCGGTCGGCGCTGAAGTCGACGACCAGTCCATGACGCTGGTGCGCTTCAAGGACGGCAAGGTTGGTTACGTCGGTTCATGCTGGACCTCGCCTGGTATCTTCGCAGTGCGCGTGTTCGGCTCCAAGGGCCTGATGCACTACGAAATCGATTTCGGTACCTGGGATACGCCGCATCTGCTGCACAACAACTCCGTGCTCTACATCCAGCGCGGCAAGGACGGCTGGGCGAAACGCGAAGACATCAAGCTGCCGGAGTCCGACATGTTCCGCGCCGAACTCGAAGCCTTCGCTGGCAGCTGCATATCCGGCAAAGCAAATGAACTGACCGCGCACAACGGCAACGTCGCAGTAGCGATGACCAATGCCGCACTGAAGTCGATCGACCGTAAGGGCCTGTGTGTCACACTCGATGAAGTGATGAACGACGCCCGCGCCAAAAACGACGCGAAACGCGCAGCCTGAAAGGCGGTAATTGGTGATTGGTAACTGGTGATTGGAAGACCAGCCGCCTCACCAATCACCAGTTACCAGTTACCAATCACCAGTCACCATTGGCCAAAATCATGAACCGCTACTTCATAGACCTGACTCAGCCCGAAATCGCCGCACAGCTCAAGAAGAACCCTTTGGTGATCCTGCCCGCGGGCAGCGTCGAACAGCACGGGCCGCACCTGCCCACCGGTACCGACATCTACGCCGCCAACGTGATCAGCCATGCCGTGGCCGAACGCATGGACGGCCTGGTGCTGCCGGGCGGACCGCTTGGTGTGACGCCTATGCACATGCCCTTCGAAGGCACCATTACGCTGACGCCGGATACCTATCAACGCGTCGTCACCGAAACCTGCGCTTCGACCGCACAGCACGGCGCCAAACGCCTGCTGATCCTCAACTGGCATGAAGGCAACATTCCTTCGCTGGCGATTGCCTCCGAAAAGCTGCACCGCGAAGTCGGGGTGAGCGTGATCGTGGTGCAGGCCTGTTATGTCGCCGCCGAACTCTACGGCCACGACTGCGGCGGCCTGACCCACGGTGGCGAAATCGAAGCGCTGGCCGTGCTGGCCTATCAGCCGGAACTGGTGCACCTCGACCGCATTGAATATTCCTCGGACCACGGGCACGGCCGGAAATGGGATCGCCTGCGCCGCACGCGGAGTTATCAGCCGGTACTGCGCGACATCAAGACCATCGCAGCCACCGGTTGGTACGGCGCGCCGGAACACGCCACCGCAGCGAAGGGCCTGAAAATGCTCAACGACATCGCCGATGCCATCGCCAAGGAATGCGGTGAAATCTTTGCGCTACTCGATGAGGCACAGGGCGGCACCGCGGAAATCAAACATTTGAAAATGGCCAGCTGATGGCCAAGGTGCTGACTCAAGCTCAAGCCAAAAGCATGGGCCTGCCCGGCCGCAAATCACTGGAAATCGTTTCCGGCGAAAAAGGCGCCCAGGCGGTCACGCTGCGGCTGGTGGAAATCCCGCCGGTCAAATCCGGCGACAGTCCGCGCGGCCGGCATTTCCACCAGGGCTTCGAGGAATGCATATTCGTGATGTCCGGCGAAGGCTGCACCGAGGCCGACAGCGGCAACTATCCGCTGAAGGCCGGCGACACCATCCTGATTCCGTCGGGTGAAAAACACGCCACCCGCAATACCGGTGCAGAACCGCTGGTGCTGCTGTGTTTTTTTCCGGTAGCCGATATCTCGAAACAAACTCAGGAGCGGTGATTGGTAACTGGTAACTGGTGACTGGTGACTGGTAATTGGGTACCCCGCCCATCGCCCTTCACCCATTTCTCATTACCCATCACTCATTACCCATCACTTTTCACCATTCACCATTCACCATTCACCAGTTACCAGTTACCAGTTACCAGTTACCAATCACCAATTACCAATCATGCCAATAGACGTCGTCTGCCTGCGCCCCGAAGCCGATTTCACCCGTGTCGGCGTCACCCCGCCTAAGAACATCAACATTGCCTACCGCAAGCCCGATGATGCCGACCTGCCGGCGCTGATGAAGCAAGCACGCGCAGTGATCATGCCGGCAGTCGGTCCCAAACTGCCGGCTGCGCTGTTCGAAGGCACGACACTGAAAGTGGTGCAAATCACCGGCGCCGGCGTCGACCGGCTTGACGAAGCAGCGCTGAAAAAACTTGGCATCCCCGTCGCCAATGTGCCCGGCGGCAGCAATACCGCTTTAGCCGAGTACACCACCGCTTGTGCGTCAATATTGTTGCGGCGGTTTGCCTGGGCTGACGCTGAAATCAAAAAGGGCAATTACCTCGCCTTCCGCAACCGCATGATGGCCGACAACCTCGCCGGCATCGACGGCGCCACGGTCGGTGTGGTGGGGATGGGCGTGATCGGCATCGCCGTCGCCCAGGCCTTTCACCGCAGCGGTTGTCAAATTATCTACTTCGATCCGGCGCTGAAAGACAAAACCAAAGCCGATGCGATGAACGCACGCAGTATGTCACTCGACGAACTGCTGAAAACCTCGGATGTGGTCACGCTGCATGTACCGCTGATGCCCGCCACCACCAATCTGATCGGCGCCAAACAGCTCGCGCTGATGAAACCCGAAGCCGTGCTGATCAACGGCGCGCGCGGCGGCGTGGTCGATGAAGCCGCGCTGGCCCAGGCGCTGACCGACAAACGCCTTGCCGGCGCCGCGGTCGATGTCTTCAGCATCGAGCCCGCATCCGCCGACAACCCGCTGCTGCAACTGCAAGCAGAAGCTGCTTCACGCCTGCTATTGACGCCGCACGTCGCCGGCGTCACCCGCCAGTCGGCGGCTTTCCTGTTCAAGGTCTCCTGGGAAAACGTCCAGCATGTGCTGAACGGCGGTACGCTCGCACACCGCGTCTACTAGAATAGCGGGCAAACCGGCGGCATGCTCAGCCGCCGCTTAGGAGGAGTCCCGTTGAAACCCAGCAAGAAACTCGGCATCGCTGTCATCGGCGCCGGCCGCATCGGCACGCTGCGCGCACGTTTGTCCGCCAAACACCCGTCCGTCGGTTTTCTCGCCATCGCCGATCTGGACCCGGCACGCGCTGCGGTGTTGGCCAAAACCACCGGTGCCGACGTGTATTCGGCCAACAACTTTGAAATGATTGAACACCCGGACGTCACCGCGGTGTTCGTCTCGACACCCGAAGGCGAACATGCGGCGCCGATCAAGCGTGCACTGGAACTCGGCAAGCCGGTGCTGGTGGAAAAACCAATCGCACTGTCGCTTAACGATGCCGAGGACATTCTCGCCACGCTGAAGGCCACCGGCGGCGATCTGCGCGTCGGTTACAGCCGCCGCTACAAAGAGTGTTACCTGCGCGCAAAAGAGCAAATGATCCACGGCCGACTGGGCCGCGTCACCGGCGGCCTCGCCCGGGTCTACAACTCGCGCGCCCAGGCCTTCTCCATCCTGAAACGCGATCCGCACGCCACCCCGGTGCTGGATGTGCTGACCTATTACGTTGATCTGATGTGCTGGTTCCTCGAAGGCAATCCGCCGGTGGAAGTCGTCGCCCGCGGCCAGCACGGCATATTTCGTGACGCCGGTTACAGTGCGCATGACGTGACCTGGGCCATCGTCACCTTCGCCGATGGCGCGGTGATCAACTTCGGCGTCAGCTATGCGCTGCCGGCGAAGTATCCAACGCTGGGACAATCCGATCGCGTCGAACTGCTGGGCACCGAAGGCACCATGCTGATCGACGACGATCACATGGACCATGTGCTGTATTCCGACCGCGGCATCCCGCATGCCTATGTGCCGGACCACGCGGTGAACATGGCCTTCCTCGGCAGCAATACTGCGGGTGACTGGGCAGTCGGCGATTTCTGGGGACCGCTGGGTAATGAAACCCGCGCCTGGCTTGACCATCTTGCGACCGGCAGTCCCACGGTACACACCACACCCCAACAGGCGATGATCAATCTGCAGACCACCATTGCCATCGAACGCTCAGCGCGCGACGGCAAGCCGGTGCGCCTGCCGCTGGAAACCTGAACAAAAATTACAACAACACTCACGATCTGGCTGGAGAAGAATCATGTTTCGATCCGTATTCGCGGTCTGTGCCATCGCCCTCGCCACCGCGTCAATAGCGCAGAATTACCCCAACCGCCCCGTGCGCATGATCTCGCCCAACCCGCCCGGCGGCGCCAATGACACCATCGGTCGCATCATCGCCGTCAAACTCGGTGACGTGCTGGGACAGCCGATGGTGATCGACAACCGCGGCGGCGCCGGCGGCACACTGGGCGCGGAAATTGCCGCGCAGGCCAATCCCGACGGTTACACGCTGCTTGCCGGCTCGGTCTCTACACACTCGTTTTCACCAGCGCTGAAAGCCAGGCTTAATTACGACCCGGTGAATGACTTCACACCAATCTCGCTGTTCGCCATTTCGCAAAACCTGCTGGTGACCCATCCGTCTCTGCGCGTCAATACGCTGGCTGAACTCGTGGCACTGGCCAAAGCAAAACCGAAGTCGCTGAACTACGCCTCGGGCGGCACCGGCTCGACCAGCCACTACGCGATCGCGCTGTTCGTGCACCGCGCCGGCATCGACAAGGAAACCGTGCACATTCCGTACAAGGGCGGCGCGCCGTCGGTGGCTGCAACCATGTCCGGAGAAACGCAGTTTTATTTCGGCCCGATGGCCAGCATGACTTCGCAGGTGCTGGCCGGCAAACTGAAGGCGATTGCGGTCGGCGGCATCAAGCGTTCGCCCACGTTGCCGGATATCCCGACTGTCGCCGAGTCGGGCATCCCGAGCTATCAGTCCTTCGGCTGGTTCGGCCTGCTGGCGCCGGCCAAAACCCCCAAGGCCATCATCAACCGGCTCCACGCGGCAACGGTCAGCGCGGTCAACGCACCCGACATTGGTCAGAAATTCCTGCAACTGGGCGTTGATCCGGTACACAACACGCCAGAAGAATTCGGCCGTTTCATCGCCGATCAACTGGTGCGCTACAAAGCGGCGGTCAAGGAACTCGGCATCCAGGCAGATTGAGGTCGACTGCGCGTATAAGTGGAACGGCGCGATTGAGGCTCTCGCGCGGCTAAAACCCGCCTTGACCACGCGTTGAAGAATACGTGCCGTTCTAATCCGCCGCGCGTCGGTGTATACGCGCTAGTCCTCATTCATCCCGGCGGCCAGCGCAGCGGCCGCCCGGCGAGGATGTGCAGATGCAGGTGAAACACCGTCTGCCCGGCATCGGCGCCGTTATTAACAACTAAGCGAAACGCATCGTCCACACCCAGTTGTCGCGCCACTTTTCCGGCCGCCAGCAACAGATGTCCGAGCAGAACCTGATCCGCATCCCCGGCATCCGTTAGCCGCGGGATCTCCTGCTTCGGGATCAGCAGCACATGGGTGGGCGCCTGGGGATTGATATCGCGAAAAGCGAGGCAATGTGAGTCTTCATAGACGATATCGGCCGGAATCTCGCGGGCGATGATCTTGCTGAATAAGGTGGCCATAAAAGTCCTTTAAAAACAAATAGTTACAGCAGGTCGCCGAGGCTAGCCGGCGTATCACAACAATTTGATTATTAAGCGTTTTTTGATGCTAGCCGGCGCCAGCCCTGCCGTCAAAGTCAGTGTTTACTGACTGTATTTGGTGCGGTGCAATAAATATTTAGCCCAAACCCTTGACATGTCGCCGTCCGCCCTTATAATTCTAATTGTGCGGTGCAATATAAGCGCACCCAGAAATTTAAGCTTACCAAGATGAAGTTTTTAATTAATTGTTTTTAAAGGGAAATTAAAATGTATCAGACTCCAGAACAACTTATTGCAATGAACAAAGCGAACATGGAATCGGTGATGCGCTTCGCTGGCGTAGCCATAGAAGGCACCGAGCGCATGATCGAACTGCAAATGAAAGCCGCGAAATCCGCGTTTGCCGATGGCATCGAAAGCGCGAAGGCGCTGGCCGCCGTCAAGGATTTCCAGCAATTCGCCGCGCTGAAAGACACCATGGCGCAACCGTCGCTGGATAAAGCCACCGCCTACGCCAAAAGCGTTTACGACCTGACCTCCGAAACCCAGGCCGAATTCAGCAAGTTGGTTGAAGCGCAAGTTTCCGTCTTCAACAAAGAAGCCGTGACCACGCTGGACAAGATGGTGAAATCGGCCCCGGCCGGTTCCGAAGTCGGCGTCGCTGCCGTCAAATCGGCCATCGCCGCGGTCAACTCGGCCTACGACAACCTGACGAAAGTCGGCAAGCAGTTTGCACAAGCCAGCCAGGCAAACCTGGAAGCTGCAGCGACCCAAGCGACTGCCACGGTGAAAAAAGCTTCGAAGAAGTAAGTTCTCCCCAGCAACCGCATCACAGCCTCATCAAGCTGCAAACAAAAAGCCCCCGGAAATTTCCGGGGGCTTTTTGCTGTACAAAATAAAGTATGGGCAGATCAGGCCGGCGCCGGCACCCACGGAAAACCAAGGCTGCTGACACCGGACTTCAGCAGCGCAATTCCTTCAGCCACCTGCGCGGCGTTGCCGCGCACGCCCAGCTCGATAAAGCGTTCAGGCGTCACCCTCGGCAAGCTGAACACCTTGAGCGCGGGATAGGCGCGCAGGCATTCGTTCATCAGTTCGATCAACTGACTTTCACCCGCCTCGCGGACAATGATCGCGGCCTCCACTGCGCGCTCGACGCCAGCATGCGCATAGTGGGTATCAAGCACCCACGCCAGCATCGGCCATGCCATCTCCGGGAAGCCGGGCAGGAAATAGTGATTGCGAAAACTGAAGCCGGGAATGCGGTTGTACGGGTTGGGAATGATCGCGCTGCCCTCAGGGAATTCGCCCATCATCAGTCGCTGCGGCGTGACCCCCTTGGGATCATCGCGGAACCGGCCGCGGATCTCCGCCTCTGCTTCAGGATGCAACTTGAGCGCGACGCCTGCGGCGGCAGCGGCGCTTTGTCGCGTGTGGTCATCCGGGGTCGCGCCGATGCCGCCAAAACTGAACACCACATCGCTGCCGGCTAAGGTCCGGCGCAAGGTCGCCGCAATCAACTCCGGCTCGTCGCCAAGATACTGCACCCAGGACAAATCGATGCCGCGTTCCGCCATTGTGGCGATGGCTTTAACCATGTGTTTGTCCTGCCGTTTACCGGACAGGATTTCATCACCGATGATGATGGCGCCGAATTTCATGGGAAGTTGCACGCAAAAAAGTACGTAAAAAAAGCGGGCCAAACAGGCCGTATCGGCCGGCGTGGCAGCCCGCAGGATTCAACTGTTAATGTAATTTTCCAGTTGCTGGATGGTCTGCTGCTGGTCTTCGATGACCGCTTTCACCAGGTCGCCGATCGACAACACACCGACTACCCGTCCGTTATTGAGCACCGGCAGATGGCGGATACGGCGACCGGTCATCAGCGCCATACAGTCATCGACGGTCTGTTCCGGGGACACCGACACCACCTTGTCCGACATGATGTCGTGCACCGCGAGCTCATGGGAGGATTTGCCGAGCAGGATGACTTTGCGCGCATAGTCGCGCTCCGACATGATGCCGCGCAAGGCATCACCGTTCATCACCAGCAGCGCGCCAACGTTTTTTTCGGCCATCAGTTTCAGCGCCGCAAACACGCTGCTTTCCGGAGTCACTGACAACACGCTACCACCCTTACCCTGCAACAGCTGACTGACTGTTTTCATGATTCCCTCCTCGGGGAGCCGATCATCATCGGCTGAGAAACCAGTCTAGCCATTTTTCGTGCCGACGCAAGCGGTGGCGCGGCCGTTTCACTTGCCGGCTCATTTTCCATGAATGGTGCTGGCTTTCTGCAGCAGGTTTTGTGCCATGCGGATATTGGCAATGTCCACCAGGCGGCCGTCGACCTGCACCGCCCCTTTGCCTTCACGGGCAGCCTGCGCCATGGCATCCACAATGCGTTGCGCCTTGCTGATTTCGTCAGGCGACGGGCTGAACACCTGATTGGCCGCCTCGATTTGCGTCGGATGGATGGCCCATTTGCCCTCAAAACCCAGCGCCGCCACGCGCCGCGCCGCAGCGAGATAACCTTCCGGGTCCTTGAAGTCACCGTACGGCCCGTCGATTGGACGCAGGCCATAGGCACGGCAGGCCACCAGCAGGCGCACCTGCGCCGCATGCCAGGGATCTGCCTGATGAAATTCACGCCTGCCCTGCGCATCGCCGTCCGACAAGACGCCGTACTCCGGATGCAATCCACCGATGATGGTGGTGCGGGCACGGGTGGAAGCGGCAAAATCGCCGGAGCCGAAGGCCAGTGCCTCCAGCCGGCGGCTGGACCGGGCAATCGCTTCGACGTTGGCCATGCCCAGCGCGGTTTCAATCAACACTTCAAAACCGGTTCGTTTGTCACGGCCCTGCCCTTGCTCAATCTGGGTCACCAGCATGTCCAGCGCATACACATCCGCCGGCACGCCAACTTTGGGGATCACCAGCATATCCAGCCGCGGGCAGTGTTCGACCAGATCAACCACATCGCGGTACATGTAATGCGTATCGAGGCCGTTGATGCGCACCGCCATCACCTTGCGGCCCCAGTCGACGTCGTTCAGCGCCGCGATCACGTTCTTGCGTGCCTGCGGTTTGTCATCCGGCGCCACCGCATCTTCGAGATCGAGAAAAATTACGTCGGCCGCTGACTTGGCCGCCTTGTCGAACAGCGCGGGATTGATACCGGGCACTGCCAGTTCAGAGCGGGTCAGGCGTGGTGTTGCGGGTTCGGGTTGGGTAAAGCTCATGTCATTTTCCTTTGTTCTCGACAATACCCGACATGTGCTCGAGCACCGTGATCAGCGCCGCCAGATCATCCTGCCCGCGTCCTTGAGCCATCAGCGTATTGATCTCCTGCATCACCACAGCACCCGCGGGTGATTCAATGCCGGCTGCGCGCGCCAGCTCGAGCACGATGCCAAGATCCTTGTGATACAGCCGGGTGTCGATGCCATTGGCGAAATTGCGCTCCACCATGCGTTTGCCGAACAGTTCCATGACGCGGCTGGCGGCAACGCCACCGAGCATCACTTCGCGCACCTTGGCAGGATCCGCCCCCAGCCGACCGGCCAGATGCAGCGCTTCGGCCACCCCCTGCGTCGTCACCAGCAAGGCCAGCTGGTTGCAGGCCTTGGTGATCTGGCCGGCGCCGCTGTCACCGACGCGGATGATGGTTTTGCCCATGCAGGCAAACAGGGGTTTGATGCGTTCAAACACTTCGGGTGTGCCACCGACCATGATCGACAGCGACGCCTGTTCCGCACCCATCGGCCCGCCCGACACTGGTGCATCGAGCATGTCTATGCCTTTGCCCGCCAACGTCTCGGCCACCGCACGCGCGACCGCCGGAGAAATGGTTTCCATGTCGACTACCACGCTGCCGCGTTTGGCGCCTTCGATAATGCCGTCTGGTCCAGTCACCACCGCCTCGAAATCGCTGGACGCCATTACCATGGTGAACACCACATCCGAAGCCGCAGCCAGTGCCGCCGGCGATTCATGACGCCTTGCTCCGGCTGCAACCAAAGGCGCGGCACTTTCGGCGCGTCGAGCCCAGACACCGAGCTGGTGTCCGCCCTTCATCAAATGCTGCGCCATGTGGCGCCCCATCGCGCCCAGTCCGATAAATCCAATGTTCACAAAAACTCCTCTCTCAACTTGTTCAAGTCGCACCGATCCAGCCCAGCGCCATGATCAACGGCAATGTGATCCAGAACAGTATGGTAGTCCAGCCGATCAACAGTGCTGCAGCACCGGCATCCAGTTTAAAACGATCCGCCAGCAGCAGCGCCGTCATCATCGCCGGCGTGGTGCCCTCGACCACCGCCGCGTACTGTGCCTCCCCCATACCGGCATATATCTGCGGCGCAATCAGCCAGACGATGAATGGTGTCATCAGCAGTTTGACGCCGGCCACGGCGAGAATTTCACCACGCGGCACCAGATTGCGCCAAGGGATGGTCATACCGAGCACGAACAGAATCACTGGAATCGTCGCCTGGCCAATAAAACGCGTTGCGTTAACCAGCGGTTCGTAGGTGAGGCCCAACTGCTGACAGGCGAAGCCGAGCAGGAAGGCCCAGATCGGCGGCATGGTCAGCATTACGCCCAGCACCGCCGGCTGCTTGGTGCCGGAATCGCGCGAACCGAGGCGAGTGGCGATCCACACCCCCAGCGTCCAGACCACCGGCATAGTCATCAGCATGTCGTTGAACACCGCGTAACGCATCGCGCCGGCACCGAAAAAAAACACCAGCACGGGGGCGCCGATGTTGAAGGTGTTGCCGAACATGCCGCCAAGCATCAGCGCAGCGCGCGTCTGGTCGGTCAAATGCCGCCACAGCGGCAGGCGATACAGCATTACATATAGAATGCCGCCGGACGCCAGCGAAGCGATGCCGACCAGCAGCGGCACCGACAGCAGTTCGCGGTCGACCGGCGTGGTTGATGCCACTGCGAACAGGATGCAGGGATAAAACAGGTACATCACCAGCCGGTTCAGATTGCTGCGCATCTGCTCGACATCGGTATCCGGAAAAAACCGCGGCCACAGCGCGCCCACCGCCACCAGCAGCGACAGCGGCAGCATGACCTGCACCATCAGGTCGACCAGTTGCGAGGCGTAATTCATGGTTTAAGCTGGAAAACCCGATTGAAATATAACAAAAATAATAATTAAATCAAATACTTATAAATAAATAGCGCATCAGCCGCGCCGCGCCTCGGGATTCAGCAGATTCGGCGGCGTCTCGCCCTTTAATGCAGCCACCAGATTTTTCGCAGCGAGCATGGCCATCGCCTTGCGCGTCGCCTCGGTCGAACTGCCGACATGCGGCGCCAGCACCACGTTGTCG
>JAYUYQ010000046.1:0-17432 GCA_043752435.1 Betaproteobacteria bacterium | reverse complement strand
GTAACATCCGTGACATGCGCGCAAGCCTGCGCGCGGAGGAAGCCCCATGACCGATTTATCCGATTTTTCGTCCGATTTTGCCGCCGCCTTCTGGCGCGTGATGCCCGCCGATCCTGACCCGACCGAAACCCGCGAATGGCTGGACGCCTTCAATTCGCTGATCGAATCCGGCGGCCGTGAACGCGCGACCTATTTGCTGCGCAAACTGCTGGATGAAGCGCGAGCAAAACGGGTACCAATGCCACCGGTGCTGAACACCCCTTACTGCAACAGTATTGATCTCGCCGAACAGCCGCAGTTTCCCGGCAACCTCGACATCGAGGCCCGCGTGTCGGCACTGGTGCGCTGGAATGCACTGGCGATGGTGGTGCGCGCCAATCGCGGCAGTGCCGAACTCGGCGGCCATATCGCGACCTACGCCTCGATCGCGGATCTGTTCGAAGTCGGCTTCAACCATTTTTTCCGCGCCGGACAAAACGGCGACGCGGTGTTTTTCCAGCCCCACGCCTCGCCCGGCATTTACGCCCGCGCCTGGCTCGAAGGCCGACTCACTGAAGACCAGTTGAACAACTACCGCCGCGAAACCGGCGGACCGGGCACAGGGCTGTCGTCGTACTGCCACCCCTACCTGATGCCGGATTTCTGGCAATTCCCCAACGCTTCGATGGGCCTCGGCCCCGTCAATGCAATTTACCAGGCGCGGTTCATGCGTTACCTGGAACACCGCGGCATCCAGAAAACCGCGGGGCGCAAGGTCTGGGCCTTCGTCGGCGACGGCGAAATGGACGAACCGGAATCCCTCGCCGGGCTTTCACTGGCCGCGCGTGAAGGCCTCGACAATCTGATTTTTATCGTCAACTGCAATCTGCAGCGGCTCGACGGTCCGGTGCGCGGCAACGGTTCGCTGATCCAGGAACTCGAAGGCCTGTTCTCGGGCGCCGGCTGGCATGTCACCAAACTGCTGTGGGGCTCGGAATGGGATCCGCTGTTCGCACGCGATACCGAGCATGTGATCCTCAAGCGCCTGCATGAAACCGTCGACGGCGAATTCCAGAAATACGCCGCCACCGACGGCCGTTTCAACCGCGAGCAATTTTTCAACAAGGATCCGGAACTGCAGGCGCTGGTGTCGCATCTGTCGGATGACGACATCGACCGCTTGCGCCGCGGCGGCCACGACCCGGTAAAAATCCATGCCGCTTATCAATCCGCGATGAACCACCGCGGCCGGCCAACGGTAATCCTCGCCCAGACCAAGAAAGGCTATGGCATGGGCCACTGGGGTCAGGGCAAGATGGGCGCCCATCAACAAAAGAAAATGGAAGACGATGCGCTGCTCGCCTTCCGCGACCGTTTCGCTTTGCCAATCCCCGACGCCGACGTCAAGGCGCTGAAATTCTGGAAACCCGCGGACGACAGTCCGGAAATGCGATACCTGCACGCGCGGCGCGCGGCACTCGGCGGCTACCTGCCGGCGCGGGTAACTACTGCGCCGCGGCTCGCGGTGCCGGTGCCCGAGGCTTACGCCCGCATTACCGAAGGCTCCAGCGGGCGCGAAGAATCGACGACCATGAGTTTCGTCAAAATGCTGGCGCAGATGCTCAAAGATCCGGTGATCGGTAAGCACATCGTGCCCATCGTCGCCGACGAGGCGCGCACCTTCGGCATGCAGTCGCTATTCCGTCAGGTGGCGATCTACTCCCCCTTCGGCCAGCTCTATGAACCCGAAGACCGCGACGAGCTGCTGTATTACAAGGAGGCGCAGGACGGGCAGATCCTCGAAGAAGGCATTAACGAAGCCGGTGCACTGTCATCTTGGATCGCCGCGGCCACCAGCTACAGCGTACACGGCACGCCGATGCTGCCCTTCTATATCTTTTATTCCATGTTCGGCTTCCAGCGTGTCGGCGACCTGATCTGGCAGGCGGGTGACTGTAGATCAAGGGGTTTCCTCATAGGCGCCACTGCCGGTCGCACCACGCTGTCCGGCGAGGGTCTGCAGCACCAGGATGGCTCCTCACACTTGATCGCCTCCACGGTGCCGAACTGCCGCGCCTGGGATCCCGCCTATGGTTACGAACTGGCGACCATCATTCAGGACGGCGCGCGACGCATGCTCGATGCGCAGGAGGATGTTTTTTATTACATCACGGTGATGAACGAAAACTATGTGCAGCCGGCGATGCCTGATCCCTCACCCCCGCCCCTCTCCCAGGGGGAGAGGGGCGGCAGCAGCCGCGTGTGGACGCGGATAGAAGTGATCGAAGGCATCCTGAAGGGGATGTACCTGTTGCAGCAGAAAGACAAAGCGCAGGTGCAATTGCTGGGCAGCGGCACCATTCTGCGCGAAGCGATTGCCGCAGCCGAATTGCTTGAAACCGATTTCGGCATTGCCGCCAATGTATGGAGCGTCACCAGCTGGAGCGAGTTGCGCCGCGACGGCATGGCCTGCGCACGCCATCACCGCCTGAATCCGGCGGCCGCGCCGCGCCTGTCACATGTCGAAGGTTTGCTCGCCGGACACGCCGGACCGGTGATTGCCGCTTCCGACCATGTCACCGCCGTCCCCGACCTGATCCGTGCTTATGTGCCGCGACGCTATGTCGCGCTGGGGACCGACGGTTACGGCCGCAGCGACACGCGGGAAAACCTGCGGCGGTTTTTTGAAATGGACCGCCACCATATTTTCGTTGCTGCGCTCGCGGCGCTGGCGGAGGAAAACAAAATCAAAAAGGAAGTGGTGGCCGAGGCTGTTAAGCGCTACGGAATAGTCAGTGACGTCGCGCCGCCGTGGGAGCGCTGAAAGCAACGACGGTGGTTAATATAACTTATTGTTTTATTGGTAATTTTATATGTCTACGGGTGACTGGGGAAATGAAGGTGTGGGCGGCGGAACATAAGCACCGTAGGGTGCAATAAGCGCAGCGCATTGCACCGAACTTTATTCATACGGCGCAATGCGCCCCGAAGGAAGTCCTCCTGGGGGGCCCGTTGGTTATTGCGCCCTACGCTCGCTGATTTTTTTGAATCTCAACCTCACCCCGGTACCATTGGCGCACACACTCTTGGCACTCTGGTGCAAGTTGGTGTAATCTGCACCTATGCCCGTCACCGAGAAAACCGTCCGTCAGAGCGTCAGCCTTCCTGCGCGCGTCGCGCGTCGGGTGAAATCCCTGGCCAAGTCCAGCAGCACCAGCGCCAACCGCGTCATTGTTGATCTCATTGAGTCCGGTATCGAAGCCCGGGAGCAGGAAAAGAAACGCTTTTTCGAACTAGCCGATCGCCTGGCGCATTCGCGCGATGCGGAAGACCAGAAACGTCTCAAGGAAGAACTGGCCCGTCTTACCTTTGGTGAGTAATGCCCCGCATCCAGTGGACAGGACTGCCGCCCGCGCTTCGCGACCATCTGTTTGACCGACTGCGCGAACGCAAGATCACCGCAGAAGACCTCTACCAGCTAAAAACGTGGAGGGAGTCCGACCCCGAAGCCCCCGACGGACTTTGGTACAAGGATTTCGGTTCATTCAAAATTTGCAGTGAAGGAAAATATCCAAAGACCTTCCTGCTCGCGGGCCAACCCGCCAAAGGCCTGAAGGTCTGAAGCTCTGAATTCCTGAACGTCGACTTTTTAAGGACAAAAGGAACCGGGGTGGATGTTCTTTTCTGAACATCAGAACTCAAAGGAGCCTGCACTTTGAGTTCCTCGACTACCTGCCAACAACCGCCAGCAAGGCCTTGGGATTGGTCTGCGCAATGGTCAGCAAGGTGCGCGCAGCGCCGCTGGGTTGCTTGCGGCCGTGTTCCCATCCCTGAAGCGTGCGCACGGACACGCCCAGCAACCGGGCAAACTGCGATTGCGACAGGCCCGTACGTTCGCGGGCCTCGATTGCCTGCGACAAAACCACCTGGGTCTTGCCGGCTTTCATTTGCTGCACGGACTCCAGCAATTTGGCGGCAAGGTCACGCTTGTCCTCATAAACGCGCAGCTTTGCGTTGGTAAGCGGTTTAGTTTTCGAGGGCACGGCGAATCTCCTTTGGCTTGGCGTCGGAGAAAATTGAATTCCGGGATTTCTTGATAACCAACCCTGTCAGGCTATGCCGCCTTCGCCCGCGATTGCGATAAAAGATGTTTTTTTCCCGCCTTGAACGATTCCTTGCGCGAAACTGGTTGCGCGGCGGCAAAAGCGGCGCGTACTGCTGCCGGTTGCTTGGATGCGACCAGTAGCAGGGCGCGGGCCGGGCCTTGCGGTTCCCGTCGATCCTGCTCCCAGTTCCGCAGTGTGCCGATGCTCACCCCCATAAAACCGGCGAATTCCGGTTGCGAGAGTCCGAGTTCTTTGCGGATTGCCGGCACATCTGCCGCCTTGGGCATCTCGATCGTATGGATTTTGAGCTTCAGTTCGCCACGTTTCCACGCTTTTATTTCTTCCAGCCCGCGGATGATTTCCTGTCCGATATTGCGTTTACTCATTTCAACTCCTCAATCAGTTTCACAAGCTGTTTAAGCTCTGCCGCACTCAAATCCGCTTTGTCGCCCTTGCCGTAAAGGGTGAGCAGGAATATCTGGTCTTCGCTTTTCATCCAGTAATAAATAATCCGCAGACCACCGGATTTACCCTTACCCCCTGCCGCCCAGCGCACCTTACGAACACCGCCGGAGCGCTGGATGATGGCACCGGCATCAGGCCATTCGATGAGGTAACTCTGCAGCTTGCGATAGCCCTCATCGCTCAGATAGTCCGGCAAGGCCCTGCTGAAAATACTGGTTTCCACGAAGACCATGCGCAAATATAAGCCACTGACTTATGGTAAGTCAATGGCGTATATCCGAATCGGGGCCACGCCGGGAATTCAGACTTTTCAACTACTCCGGAAAATCACGCGCGACGCCGGCGCGTCGTGGATTTCACCAGCTTGCGCTGCGTTTTATGTATCGCCCGGCGTAGCGCCGGCTTCACCGCCTGCGGCGGCGCGTGCAGGATGCCATCGAGAAACACGTCGATCACCAGACCGGCATCACTTTCCGGCGGCATGTGTTCGGGATCAATCGCCCAGTTGCTGATCAGGCCATCGACCAGCGCATGCAGGCCCAGGGCGGTGCGCCGCACATCAAGAGCCGTGGGCAACTGCCCCAATTTCTGCGCCCGCGCCAGTCCCTGTTGCAGCCGCGACAGGCAGCCCGCCTGCATTTCGCTGAACCGTTTCCGCACCGGCTCCATTTCATCAACGTATTCGCACTTGTGGAACACGATATGAAATACACGGCGCGCCTGCACGTCACCGGATGTGCGCTGCAGGATGCCCGTCAGCATCGCGCGCACGCTGGCCAGCGGGTCCGCTTCCAGCGCAGGATTGATCTGGCAGGGTGCGTCTTCCATGGGCATGGTCACGCGCGCCACCATTTCACAAAAGAGATCGGCTTTGTCCTTGAAATGCCAGTAGATGGCGCCGCGTGTCACCGATGCCGCCTTGGCAATATCTGCCAAGGATGTGCGTGACACGCCCCGCGCGCTGAATACCCGCTCCGCAGCATCAAGAATCTGGTTGCGCGTTTCCACCGCCTCGTCTTTAGTACGTCGGGCCACAGTCCTCCAGTAGTTCCAGTAATACACTCCGGTTGGTGCCGGGCGTTGTAATTAAAAACACTGTTATAAAACAGCACTTTACATACATTCATGGTTGTATGTAAACTGTTTCCATCAATTGTTTCCATCTTTCCATCATGTATTTTTTACACGCATCTGCCGCCAGATCGCCCGGCCGGCCACCTTCAGGGAATAACAATATGATCGCCCATCGCCCCCCTTATTCTCGTCCCGCGCTGCGCCGCGTAGCTGTTGTGGCATCACTACTGCTGATTGCCGGCTTCATTTCCGGCTGCGGGCCGGCTGGCGCACCACCTGCGTTTCCGCCGGCCCCCGTCTCCGTCATCACCACTGAGACGCGTGACGTGCCTATTACTCTGGAATACACCGCGCAGACCGCGGGCTTCCGGGAAGTTGAAGTTCGCGCCCGCGTCAGCGGCATCCTGCTCAAACGCAATTACCGCGAGGGGTCTACGGTGCGCCAGGGTGAATCGCTGTTCTCCATCGATCCGGCAACTTTCCAGCTCGCGCAGGCACGCGCCACCGCCGACCTCGGCGTCGCCGACGCGCAACTGCAACAGGCGCGGCGCGACCTGGCCCGGCTGAAACCGGTCTATGAAGCCAAGGCCGTCAGCCAGAAAGAATTTGACGATGCGACCTCAGGTGAGCGTATTGCCGCAGCCCAGGTCGACAGTGCGCGCGCCCGGCTCAACGAGGCCCGCCTCAACATGGAGTGGACCCGCGTCGAAGCACCGATCACCGGTGTCGCCAGCCGTGCTGCGGTATCCGAGGGCACACTGGTATCCGGTCCCGGCGTGCTGCTGACCACGGTTACGCAAACCGATCCGATGTACGTGATTTTCGGTGTCTCCGATCGCGATCATCTGGCGCTGCGCCGCGACGTCGATGCCGGTCGCGTCAAGCTGCCCGGCGACGGCAAACTCAAAGCCACGCTGAAGCTGGGCGACGGGCAGGACTATGCGCGCGGCGGTGCGGTCAATTTCAGTGACGTGCGGGTCAACACCCAGACCGGCACCAGCGAATCGCGCGCCGAATTTCCCAACCCCGGCAATCAGTTGCGCGCCGGTGAGTTCGTGCGCATCGTGCTCTCCGGCGCCACGCGCCCGGCGGCTATTGTCATCCCGCAGCGCGCAGTGCTCGAAGGACCGACCGGAAAATTTGTCTATGTGGTGAATGCCGAGTCGAAAGCCGAGCCGCGCCCGGTCGAGGTCGGCGCCTGGGTCGCTGACGGCTGGGTGATTAACGCCGGTCTTAAACCCGGCGAACGCGTCATCGTCGATGGGGTACTAAAAATCGGACCCGGTGCCCCGGTCAATGTGACCGAACCTGCCGCGCCGGCAATAAACGGTAAACCTGCCGCAAAGCCGGAAGATAAAAAGGCAACTACGCCGGCAGACCAGCCCAAAGAAAAACCTGCGGCCAAAGCGGCTGTGAAATCCTGAACCTGGCGGACTGAAAACCATGTCACGTTTCTTTATAGACCGTCCGATTTTCGCGGTGGTGGTATCGATTTTCATCGTACTCGCCGGCTTGGCCGCAATACGCGTGCTGCCGATTGCGCAATACCCGGAAATCGCCCCGCCGGTGGTCACCGTGCGCGCGGTTTATCCAGGCGCCTCGGCTCAGGTAATCGAGCAGACCGTCGCAGCCCCCCTGGAAAACCAGATCACCGGTGTCGAGAACATGCTCTACATGAGCTCGAACTCGACCTCCAGCGGCGTGCTGGAAATCCAGGTCACCTTCGACATCGGCACCGACGTCGACAAAGCGGCGCTTAACGTCAACAACCGCGTCAAACAGGCCGAACCGCGCCTGCCGCTGGAAGTCCGCCGCCAGGGCGTCAGTGTCGAGAAAGGCTCGTCGGCGTTCCTGCAGGTGATCGCGTTCAGTTCACCCGACGGCAGCCGCGACGATCTGTTCATCTCGAACTACGTCACGCTGAACGTGCTCGATGCGCTGAAACGCATTCCGGGCACCACCAATGTGCAGATTTTCGGCGCCAAGGATTACGCCATGCGCATCTGGACGCGTCCCGACCGTCTGGCGCAATTGAAGCTCACACCGTCGGACCTGACGCGCGCGCTGAATGAACAGAACGCGCAGTTTGCCGCCGGCAAGATCGGCCAGTCGCCGACCGGCGGTCCGCAGGAGCTGGTCTACACCATCACCACCAAAGGCCGGCTGTCGGAGCCCGCGGAGTTCGAAAACATCGTCGTCCGCGCCAACCCCGACGGTACGCTGCTCAGACTGAAGGACGTGGCGCGCGTCGAACTGGGCTCGAAAGATTACGACTTCATCGGCCGCGTCAATGGAAAATCGGCGACTCTGGTCGGTATTTTCCTGCAACCCAACGCCAACGCATTGGCCACTGCCGACCGTGTAAAAGCCGCTATGGCGCCGCTGGTTCAGGCTTATCCGCCGGGCTTCACCCACAACGTGGTGTACGACACCACGCGTTTTGTTCAGGTCTCCATCCGCGAGGTGGTGTACACCCTGCTCGAAGCCATGGCGCTGGTGTTCCTGGTGGTGTTCCTGTTCCTGCAGAACTGGCGCGCCACGCTGATTCCCTTTGCCGCGGTGCCGGTATCGCTGATCGGCACTTTTGCCGGGCTGCTGCTGCTCGGCTACTCGATTAACACGCTGACGCTGTTCGGCATGGTGCTCGCCATCGGCATCGTCGTCGATGATGCGATCGTGGTGCTGGAAAACGTCGAACGCATCATGCACGAAGAGCACCTCGAGGCGCGCGAGGCTGCCATCAAGGCCATGAAGGAAGTCACCAGTCCGATCATCGCCATTGTGTTGACGCTGTGCGCGGTGTTTGTGCCGATCGCCTTCCTCGGTGGCCTCACTGGCGAGTTGTATCGTCAGTTCGCCGTGACTATCTCCATTGCCGTGGTGATCTCGGGCATTGTCGCGCTGACGCTGACACCTTCCCTCTGTGTGCTGATCCTGAAACGCCAGCACGGAAATCCCGGCCGGTTCTTCACCTGGTTCAACAACTGGTTCGCCCGCATGACCGGGCGTTATGTCGATGGCGTGACGTGGATGCTGCGCCGCGGCCTGATTGCCCTGCTGCTGTTTGTCGGCATGGTCGCGCTGACCTTCGGTCTGTGGCGTGCCACACCGGGATCACTGGTGCCCGACGAAGATCAGGGCTATTACATTGCGGCCGTATTCCTGCCGGATGGCGCAACCCTCCAACGCACCGACAAGGTGGTCAACGAAGTGGTCGAGATCATCAAGTCGAACCCGGCCAACGAAACGGCGATTGCCTTCACCGGCATGGACTTCCTTGGTGGTGGTTTCCGCAACAGTGCAGCGACGATTTTTGTCACGCAAAAGCACTGGGACGAGCGCACGGTGTCCACGGGACAGCTGGTCGGCGAATTTTTCATGAAAACCGCCCATATCAAGGAAGGCCTGGCACTGGCCTTTGGTCCGCCACCGATTTTCGGCCTGGGTAATGCCGGGGGCTTCGAGTTCTACATCCAGAACCGCGGTGAAGGCGGCGCACAAAAACTTTCCGAAGCCACGCAACAGCTGTTGGCCGCAGTCGCCAAGGATCCGATGTTCGGCCAGGTTAATACCCTGTGGCGCGCCAACGTGCCGCAACTTTATGTCGAAACCGATCGCGAAAAAGCGAAAACACTGGGCGTGCCGATCGACGAGGTTTATAGCGCGCTGGCTTCGACACTGGGCACTGCATACGTCAATGACTTCAACAAATTCGGCCGTACCTGGCAGGTGCTGATGTCCGCCGAACCGGCATACCGCAAGCGTCCCGACGACGTCGGGGCGGTCTATGTGCGCTCGGAACGAGGCGCGATGGTGCCGTTGTCAGCGCTGGCCAAGGTCAACTATTCCTCGGGGCCGGATTCGCTGGATCGTTTCAACAACCTGCCCGCAGTGAAAATCTTCGGTTCAGCCAAACCCGGTTTCAGCTCGGGCGAAGCTATTGCCGGTATGGAACGCATCGCGAAAGCGACGCTGCCCGCAGATTTCACATTTGACTGGGGCGGCTCTTCATTCCAGGAAAAACGCTCGGGCGGCACCTCGCTGATTGCACTGGGATTGGCGGCGCTGATGGTGTTCCTGATCCTTGCCGCGCAATACGACCGCTGGTCGCTGCCACTGGCGGTGATGCTGGCGCTGCCCTTCGGCACCTTCGGCGCGCTGGCGGCGATTTTCATCAACAACCTGCTGCCGATGCCCTATTACCTGGCATCGGGGATTCCATGGCTGCAAGGCCTGCTGTCACCGCTGGCCGGTATTGCGCGGCTCAGTAATGACGTCTATTTCCAGATCGGCCTGGTCACGCTGCTCGGCCTGGCGGCGAAAAACGCGATCCTGATCGTCGAATTTGCGGTGATGAAAAAGCACGAAGGCCTGTCCACTTCGGCAGCCGCGATCGAAGCAGCACGGCTGCGTTTCCGCCCGATTCTGATGACTTCGCTCGCCTTCATTCTCGGCGTAGTGCCACTGGTCATTTCCAGCGGTGCCGGTGCCGGCGCGCGCCATTCCGCCGGCACAGGGGTCATGGGCGGCATGCTGGCGGCGACCTTCCTCGCGATTTTCTTCATCCCATGGTTCTACAAATTGATCAGCGATCGCAAACTGTCGGATAGTCGCTCCACAGCAGAAATCGAGAGCGAAGTGGCACACCATCGCGAGCAGGCGTTGCGCTCGGTGCGCACGCCACGGCATGCACCGCCGAGCAAGGGAGCTGGTGATGAATAATAAGTATTTAATTTATATGATTTTTTTATCGGTTGCTCTCGGCGGCTGCACGCTGGGCCAGCCCTACGAGCAGCCGGCGGCTGAACTGCCCGACACCTGGCGCGCCGCGCCCGCACAGGGTCAAACCATTGCCGCCGAACGCTGGTGGATGCTTTACAACGACGCGACGCTTGATCGCCTGATTGCAGAAGCGCTGGAACACAACCAGGATCTGGCGCTGGCAACGGCACGCCTTGACGAAGCACGTGCACTGGCACGGGTTGCCGATGCCGAGCTGGTGCCGTCGGTCGATGCCGCATTCCAGCGCGACCGCGCGCGGCGATCCAACAGCACTGCGACGCGGTTTCCGGGCTCCCTGGAAAACAACAATTACCGGGCGCAACTGAACGTTGCCTACGAACTCGATCTTTGGGGCCGTCTGCGCGGCAGTGCAAAAGCGGCACAGGCTGAATTGCTTGCCACGACGGCTGCGCGCGAAACGGTGCGTATCGCGCTGACCTCCGAGGTGGTGCAATCCTATTACGCGCTGGTCGGATTCGACGCGCAGATCGCAGCCACGCACAAATCTCTGGCTCTGCGCCAGGACAACCTGCGTCTGCAGCGCATCCGCGCCGACGCCGGACTGATCAACGATTTCGCACTGCGCCAGCTCGAAGCCGAAGTGGCGGCGGCACAGGCCCAGTTGCCGGCGCTCGAGCGCCGCCGCACCGGCGAGGAACTCGCGCTGGGCGTTCTGCTCGGGCGCAGCCCACGCGCGCTGATCAATGAATCAGTGGCGCGGGATACTGAACGCGGCACCCTGGCAACACCGGTGATTCCTGCCGACCTGCCCTCGGCGCTGCTGTTGCGCCGGCCAGACGTCGCAGCCGCGGAACAGCGGCTGATCGCCGCCAACGCCCGCATCGGCGTCGCCCGCGCATCGCTCTTTCCGCGTATCGGACTCAGCGGATTTTTGGGCAGCGAAAGCGCCGCACTGACAGATCTGTTTACGGCACCGGCTCGCATCTGGAGCCTGGGGTTTGCGCTGGCACAACCGATTTTCCAGGGCGGCCGGCTGTTCGGCGAAATCGAAGCGGTGCAGGCACGCGAACGGCAGGCGCTGGCGCAGTACCAGAAAACCCTGCAGACGGCGTTTCGCGAAACGCATGAGGCACTGGTGGCGCAGACCAAGGCACGGGAGGTGTTCGATGCCGAAAACGCTCGCGCCACGGCTCTCGGCGATTCGCTGCGGCTCGCGCGTATCCGCTACGACAACGGCCTGACCAGCCAGCTCGAAGTGCTGGATGCAGAGCGCAGCCTGCTCAGTGCCGAACTCAATCGCGCCGATGCGCTGCGCGCGCAGCGCGCCGCCATTGCCGATGTGGTCAAGGCGCTGGGTGGGGGATGGGGAGGATTACAGTTATGAGTGATGAGCGGAACGTCAAACCCAAAGGTGGGGTTCGCTCATCACTCATCACTCATCACTCCTCGCTCATCACTGTGTTTTCATCACTCCTAACTCATCATTGGATTTGCATCCCCACGTCCTTCACCAGTTTGACGTAGCGGTCGTATTCGGACTTCATCAGCTTGTCGTAAGCCTCCGGCCCTGAATCCAAAGCCGCTTCCGCGCCCTGTTTCTCGAACGCTTCGCGGATGCGCGGCTGGGAAATGATTTTTTTCACGTCTGCTGCCAGTTGCGCCACGATTTTTTTCGGAACACCCGCCGGACCAACGATGCCGAACCAGCCGGTGGATTGCGCCGCCGGCAGGCCCTCCTCAACGATCGACGGGATGTTCGGAAACGCCGGATTGCGCTTTGCCGACGTCACCGCCAGCGGCCGCAGCCGTCCGTCGCGCACCATTGGTGACAGCGTCGGCACCGTGAACACCAGGTAATGCACACGCCCGGCTATTGTTTCACTGAACACATCCGGCACCACCTTGAACGGGATATGCACCGTGCGCACGCCCGCGGCCTGATTGAAGATTTCCCCGGCGATGTGCGCCAGTGTGCCGGGACCCAAAGAGGCATAGTTGTACTTTGCCGGATCCTTCTGCAGCAAGGCCACCAGTTCCTTCACGTTTTTCGCCGGCAGGCCGGGAGTCACCGCAAGAATATTCGGTATCGATGCAACTTCCGTGACCATCGTGAAATCACGGACCGGATGATAGGGCGGATTTTTCTGCAGCAGCGCGGCGACGGTATGCGGCGGCGCGACCATGGCGTAGGTGTAGCCGTCGGCCGTCGATTTGGACAGTATGCTGCTGCCGATCAGTCCGCCGGCACCAGGCCGGTTATCCACCACAATCTGCTGTCCGTAAAGCTCCATCAGTGGCACGCTCAGCGTGCGGGAAAGGAAGTCACTGGCTGATCCCGGCGGCAGCGGCACAATCATGCGGATCGGACGTTCAGGAAACTTCTGGGCAGCGGCTGCGCCCGCCACGAATAACGCTGCCACTATCAAAACCAGCTTGGGTAAAGATTTCATGCGGTTTCCTCTCCGTTGCAGACCGGGCCGCCCTGTTCTGAGCCATTGCCCTTTTGATTGTTATTTAAACCGGATCGCAATACGTACACTGCGCTTACGCTGCGACTGCGCAGCATCATGTTAAGCGGCGGCGATATTTTGCACAACGCGGACACCGGCGCATTGCCTGCGGTGGCGCGGAGCGTTAGAGTAGAACTGTTGGCGACAAAAATGAGTTATAAAACTATTAATAAAAACAATAACTTACATTGAAATTCAGACGCATGGCACGGCCACCGGAGACCCCTGATGAAGATTGACCGCATTCACCACCTCAACATCCGCTGCGCGCCCGGCGATCTCGATACCATTGAAAAGTTTTACAGCGAAGTCATCGGTCTGCATAAAGGCCCGCGGCCGAATTTTCCCAACCCCGGCATCTGGCTCTACCTCGACAATCATCCGCTGGTACATGTCAGCGCGCGCTGCGTCGAAGGTTTCCTGCAGGAAAAACACCACAGCAGCGTCGACCACATCGCCTTCGATACCCACGGCGCTGCGGAATTCCAGACGAAACTGGACAGCATGAACATCAAATACGAACAGCAGAACGTGCCGAACGCCGGCTACCAGATTTTCATGCGCGACCCGGTGGGCACCCTGCTCGAATTCAATTTTCCGAACAGCGAAGCGCCGGACGCAATGGCCTCCGGCACCCTGGCGCCGCGCCAGACCGCAACCGCCTCCTGACCATTGGTCTTTTAATCTGGTGATTCTTCAGACGTACTCAAGAAGTCAGGCCCGCAACACCGGAATCAGGGTCTGCTTCCGGCCATGAAGCGGCATGGCCGTATCACCTCCAAGTCGCGACAAGACTCACACCTGCGACAAGCAGCAGGCCCAATACTATTTTTCGAAAAGTTGTTTCATTGATCCGACCGTACAGCTTCCAACCGAGCCACGTACCTGCCATCAGCGCCGGCAGACCGACAACAAACAATTGAACCATGTCGGTCGTAAGCGCACCGGCGCCGCCAAGCCAGAGAATAGTCATCAGAAACGTCGCGACCGCCGTGGGCTGAAATACGGCACGCTGTTCGTCTTTTGTCCATCCGCGCAACCCACACCAGATGGTAGGCAAGATCCCGCCGAGCCCGGTCGAACCACCAAGGAGGCCGTTCAACACGCCGACACCGCCATCGAGTGCCGCGCCCGCCTGCTTCATCTCGGGCAACTTTGGGCGAACGAGATTGTAGAGACTGAACAGGATGAGCAGTATCCCCACAGCAATTCGCAGATCGGATGGCGAAGCCCATCGCAAAACCAGAAAGCCTGCGGGTATCCCCATGGCGCTGCCGACAAGGAACGGCATCAAACGATCGAACTTCAACGTGCCCCGAAGCTTCCAGACGGCATAGCCTTGCACAAGCAGTGCGTAGGCGACTATCAAGGCCGTGGCCTGAACAGGCGTTAATGCATGCAGCCAGATTGCCGCGGCAACCATGCCGAACGCAAAACCCGAAAGTCCTGTGACAAACGCCGCCAGGAACGAGCCTGCCAGAAAAACCGCGAGATCAAACGGTAGAATGTTCAGCATATCGTGTTGTCCTGTGGAAGTGGTGTTTGATGAATTGCAGGGGCGTCTGAGTAACGAAACGTGGTGCGTTACCATCAGCAATGTGTCTCTGCGCTCGCGTCCCGGCACCAGCGGTAAAAGGCATCGTAGAGCGCCATTGCTGCATCAAGTTGGGCAAGATCGTCCCGGTACATGCGCGAGTAGCCGAGAGATGCCGCGAGCAATCCGGCTGACTGCGGTGTCAGATCGAGTCGCCCGGTATCCGCACCGCGAATGATGCGAGCCAGCCTCCGGAGTACATCTGTATCGAGCCCCAATTCCTCAATCATGATGTCGAAAGTGCATTTGTCGCCGCGATCGCTCCAAACGGCGTTATCGACATCGAAAGGCGTGGCATTGAAGCGCATCGCGACAGGCTGAACCTCGGATGGTGCAACGAACATGAAGACCGCCGTCGGATCGAGGAACCGGCGGATCAGCCACGGACAAGCGATACGGACGATCTTGGGACGCGCCCGCGTTACCCATACGGTACAGCCTGATGCTTCGCGAGCAGGCAGCTTGTTGGCATGCACGAGCGGATTACCGCTTTGGGGCCAGGCCACATAGCCGCCTTCAAGCGACTGCGCATGTATGCCTTCGTTGCGAAGCGATGCGGCAACGCCCTGGCTTAACGTCAATCCTTCCTGGCAGTAAACAATCGCCGATTGACCGGCATACTGCATTGCCCAATTCCTCGATTCGAGAAAAGCATGCCGGCGTGCAGTGGGGATGAGTAGAGGATCAGCCTGAAATTCTTCCTCCGTGCGCACATCAATAATCGCCGGGGCGCCGGGAAGGCCGATAAGACGAGACAGTTGCGGGACGGTAATTTCGGACGGCGACGGCATAGGCATCCACCTCAAAAAGAGGATTCGGACGCGATACTTCGGCTGCCGCCTCACGGGGCGATCGCGGTCAACCCCTGAGTTGAATTGAATCGCCGGATCGGTTTAATGTCAAGGCCGCAACCTCGATTCAAATCAACACCGGCGGTTCACAGTCGGAATCCGGACCGTTTTGAATATCCGCTCCGGTTCAAAACAGACGTGAATTACCAGGACATCAACAACAAGCTTGATGCCCTCTTAATCAGGCATGCAAACGCGGGAGAGAAAATGATTTTTCGCGGATATCGGCGGGTATTGATAAACAATGGTTTGTATATTTTATTAATTTAAACAATAAGTTACATGAACTTAGCCGCAAGGCATGCCCCAGCCGCCGGCGTAAAAGCGCTCACCGATTGCCTTGCGCCCGCGCGGCTTTAATTCCTTGGCCCGCGTTTCTTCATCAAGCACGTCGGGTGCCGCCTGGTAGCCGACAGCAATCATCGCCATCGGCGTGTAATCAGCCGGGATCGCGAACACAGCCCGCGCCTTGTCGGCATCGAATCCGCCCATCTGGTGCGCCGCCAGTCCCTGTGCCACGGCTTCCAGCGCCAATGACAGTGCAGCCATGCCGGTGTCGTGCCGGCCCCAGCGGTTGGGTTTGCCGTTATGTTCAAACACCGAACCGGCGCACGACAGGAACAGCAGCGGCGCGCTCCTGACCCATTTTTTGTTGTTGTCGGAGAGGCAATCAAAAGCCGCCTGCCATTGCTGCTGATCCACAGCACGATTCCACATCAGAAAACGCCACGGCTCGTCACCGTTGCACGACGGCGCCCAGCGCGCCGCCTCAAGCAATGCGGTGACCTGCGCCGGCGTCACACCCCGTTGCGCATCAAATGCGCGCGGGCTCCAGCGTCGTGCAGACAGTTCGTTGATCGGCACACTGGTGATGGCTTTGCGGTCTTGCATGGTGGTCTCCGGTTGTTGAATGACTGTTGTTCAGATGGCTTCATCGCCGCCATGGGCCGCGGCATTGACGGCAACCCAGTGCGTGACTGGCGGCGACCCGTGACCACGATGATAAGCACGCAGCCGCGTCACCACCACGGTGTCTTCGGCGGTACCGCGGTGATGCTGACGCAGGTGTTCTGCCCAGGATTCGACCACAAAAGTTTCGACATACCGCCCGGGCACTGCGGCGTCCTCGAACAACCCCCAGGACAGGGCACCGTCGCGACGACGGATGCGCTGCATGGCCTGTGCGGCCGCGATGAAATCCGCGGCATCCGCCGGCGTGATCAGGTATTCGACATGCACGGCCACCGGACCGCGCTCCGGCGGGATTTCCGTGTGATGCTGCGGATGTGGCCGCAGCAATGCCGCCGGTTCGGTGCGCGACAACCCGTCCTCGCCGCCCAATGACAAGCGCCAGGTGGCGAACATCGCCAACACTCCTCCCGCCGCCGCCAGCAGCAGTGCCAGCGGCACGCCCCAGCGCGCTGCCACTGCGCCCCACAACACAGCGCCGCCGGTCATGCCCGCCGCATAAACCATCAGATAGGCCGAGAGCGCCCGGGCGCGCACCCATTGCGGCACGACGGTCTGCGCGCTGACATGCAGCGTAGACAGTACGCCCAGCCAGGCAGCACCCCCGGCAAGCATCGCCGGCAGCAGCAGCGTCAGGCTGTCCGCCAGCGCGATGCCCGCTGTCGCCGTCGCATACAGCACCGTGGCGCCCCGTACCAGCACATCCCGCGTAAACCGTCGGCGCAATCGCGGCATCACCATCGCGGCGCTGACCGCCCCGGCGCCGATGCCGGCGAGCAGCAAGCCATAGGTATTCGCACCGCCCCCGGCATCGCGCGCAATCAGCGGCAGCAATGCCCAGGTGGCTGTCGCAAAAACAAAAAACGCCGCCGCGCGCGCCATCACAAACTGCAGCGCCGCCGCTTCGCGCACATAACGCAGACCGGCGCGCATCGCGCCGAAAAACCGTTCCGCCGGCAATGTGCTCGGCCGGGTCTCGCGCTGCCAGCGTGTTAGCACGACGATGACCACAACAAACGACAGCGCGTTGAGCAGGAACGCCGCCTGCGGCCCCGCCGCGGCAACGAGCACACCGGCCAGTGCCGGCCCCACGGCGCGCGCAAGATTGATACCCAGACTGTTCAGCGCAATCGCCGCCGGC
>JAYUYQ010000045.1:0-2911 GCA_043752435.1 Betaproteobacteria bacterium | reverse complement strand
AAAGGCCGGCACTGTGGATCTGGTCAGCATCATGCGCGAGATCGATGACGCGCGCGCTGAAGAGGCAGCGCGCCTGTTGCGCATGCAGTCGACCGGCTGACCAGTCGGCGGCAGAGGGGCGGCGCACCTGCGCCGTTTATTCCGCCTTGATGTTCGCTTCGCGGATGACCTTGCCCCAGCGTTCGTTCTCCGCGCGCAGGAATTCCCCGGTCTGCTCCGGCGTGCCGGTCGCGATATCGCCGCCCATCGCGGCGAAACGTTCACGCATGTCGGGGGTGGACATCGCTTTCACCGATTCTGTGTTCAGGCGGTCGATGATCGCGCGCGGCGTGCCCGTCGGCGCGAGGATGGCATACCAGTTGATGGCCACCAGACCCGGCAGACCGGCTTCTTGCGAAGTCTGCACATCCGGAATGGAAACGTTGCGCTTATTGTCGAGAATGGCCAGCGCGCGCATCTTGCCGGCGCTGACAAAAGGCACCGCGCTGGAAATCACCACGATCACCATGTCGACGTCACCGCTCAGTGCGCCGGCAATGCCGAGAGTCGCGCTTTTGTAAGGCACGTGGGTGAATTTTATTTTGGAGAACGACTGCATCAGTTCCGCAGCGAGGTGATTGGCAGAGCCGAAGCCGCCGGAGCCGTAGGCGATCTTGCCGGGCGTGCTGCGGGCGATGGCGATCAGTTCGCGCATGTTTTTCGCGGGAACCGAAGGATGCACGATCACCACATTGGGGATCGTGGCCAGCAAGGCCACCGGTGCGAAATCGCGGATGCCGTCGAAACCGATCTTGGGATTCAGGTGCGGATTGGTCAGCACCGGCACTGCGCCCATCAGCAGCGTGTAGCCGTCGGCGGGTGATTTTGCTGCAGCGACATAACCGATGTTGCCGGTGGCGCCGACGCGGGGTTCAGGAACCACCTGCTGCCCGAGTACTGCTGACAGTTTGGTGGCCACCAGTCGGCCGACGGTGTCAGTGCCGCCGGCGAAAGGGAGAATCATGCGGATTGGTTTTGTCGGGTAGCTTTGTGCCTGCGCTGCCGGAACAGCGGAAAAGACAATACAGGCGGCAATCAGAATTCGGCGGGCGGTGTGCGACATACTGTTTCTCCTGCGGTTTGCTGCGATCGGGTGTTTTTTTTGACGACGATATTCGCTGTGATTTGCTAACTATGATTCAGCCACAGCTATTTGTGCATCTGTTCGCTGTCGCTTTCCACCAGCGCCCACACCCGCTTGAAGGGGCCACGGCTTTTCAGCAGTTCGCCGCCAGCGGCGGCTGCGAGTTTTTCTTCAATCCAGATCGGTTTGCCCATGCTTGCAGCGGTATGCGCGCGCCGTGCATTTTCTTCGAACAGGAAAGTGCCGCCAACACATTCTTCAATATCGGCGCCGGTGATCGCGGCGCCATGCGCACGCAGCAGCACGGCGCGGTGCGTGCCCAGCGCCTTGGCCAGTGCGGTGCCGCGGTCGGGATTGCTGACCAGCCGCGGATCGTCGTAGATGGGGATGCCGTCATGGAACAGCGTGCCCATCAGGTGAATCGCACGCAGTTGATGTTCGCTGGTGCTGAACGCGGTCGAATGCAGGCCGTGATAATGGAAAATGCTGTTGATGTCCGGGCGCGCGCGCAGGATTTCGAGGTGGAGCGGATATTCGCCGGGAATGGCGCCCTTGCCGGAAACGATCCGTCCTTTCATGTCGATGATCAGGAAATCCTCGGGATTGGCGCGTGGCCCCAGCGAATGGCGGGGCAGCAGGAACAGTTCGGGGTCGTCGGGCAGGCGGGCGCTGATGTGGCCGAAACCTTCAATGAAGCCGCGGCTGTAGAGAAAATGCCAGGACTTCAGCAGCTTGGTCATCAGTTCATCAGATACGTGCATGGTTTGTTTTTTCTTCTAAAGGGGATGCAGTTCAGAGGACTCTTTCACCAAACTTTTTCAGGGCTGCCGGTGACAGCGTCAGGCCGAGGCCCGGCTGTTCCTTGAGATGCAGCATGCCATTGGCGATTTTCGGCGGATCCTCGAACAATTCCGCCTGCAGCGGGTCGCGCTCGGGATCGGTGAAGGATTCGACGATGCAGCCCGCGGGGCTGCCGGCGACGATGTGGGCGTGGATAAAACAGTCGTGGTGCGGGGCGACCTGCACCTGGTTCAGTTCACACAGTGCGGCCAGTTTGCGGCCGGTGGTGAAGCCGCCCATCATCGTGCAGTCGAACTGCAGGATCTGGATGGCGCCGTCTTCAATGAGATCGCGGCAGCCGTAGGCGGTGAGTTCGCTTTCGCCGGCGGACAGCGGGATATTGGTCTGCTGCGCGAGTTTGATCAGCTCACGATGGTCATCGGCCCAGCGCACCGGTTCTTCCAGCCAGCGCGGGTTCAGCGGCAGCATTTCGCGTGCCGCGGTGATGGCGGTCGGCAGATCCCAGGCGCGGTTGCAGTCGACCATCATGTCCTTGTCCGGGCCGATGATGTCGCGGATCATCTCCAGCCGTTTCAGGTCTTCTTTCAGCGAGACGCCGCCGACCTTGGCCTTGAAGCCCTGGTGGCCCTGCGCCTTCAGCATCTGCATTTCGTCCTTCAGTTCCGCCAAGTCCTTGCCATCGCGGTAATAGGCGCAGGTCACGTAGCAGGGGATTTCGCTGCGGAAACCGCCGAACAGGCGGTAGAGCGGCAGCTTCGCCACCTTGCCGATGACATCCCAGGCAGCGATGTCGATGGCCGCAGCAATGCGTACGATGGCTTCGCGCGTCCAGCCTTTTTCCGAGGCAATTTTTTTCGCGGACAGCCAGAAAATCCGGTCATGCAGTTTTTCCGGCGCCAGCGGGTCTTCGCCGATGATGTAATCCGCAATGCCGGTCTTGAAGGCCTTGATCGCGGCTTCGATCGGGGTGTAGCTGGTGGCGATGCC
>JAYUYQ010000044.1:0-2923 GCA_043752435.1 Betaproteobacteria bacterium | reverse complement strand
CAGCGGCCGCCGGCCTTGTAGATCGGGTTCACCGAAACAACGTTGACCAGACTCCCCGTGCTGTACGCCGGATTGGGGTTCTTGTCCCAGATCTGGATCTCGTAGGCGCCCGAAGCGGTATTGACGTTGGCCGGGTCCGGGGCGCGCACGTAAATGCCGCTGTTGGTATCGTCAGCGGCCCAGAATTCGGCGTAGACCGCGATGTCACGGTAATTCTTTTTCGTGATCAGCACGCTCGCGCCCTTGCCGGCGGTGACTTTGTCGGCCTGGATCGCGCCGTCTTCCGCACGCCAGTTGGCGGTGCTGCCTGATACAGTGAAGTTTTCCATGCCGGTGGTGCCGTCGATCAACGTAGTCCAGTCCTGTGCTGGCGTCATTGGTGCGCAACCCGTAAACGTGAAGACGATGGCCAGCATCGCCACTGCACAAGCCAAATTATTTTTCATTGTGTACTCCCCGTTGGTGGATTTATGGGTGACGATCAAGGTTTGCTGCCGTCCGGAATGCATTGGTTAAGCGTATTGTTGTTGTAACTTATTGATTTTATTCATTATTTATCACAGGCTGCGGCGCAATGTATCACTGCGCTGCGCCGCCTTATTGCTGCGTGAAGTAGTGTGCCAGATCGCGGATGTCGCTGTCGGTGGCCCGGTACATCGCGGCGTTCATGCTGGTGTCGGCGCCGGTGCGCTTGTCATCGCGGTACGCTTGCAGTGCCAGCACGAGATAGTCTTCGCGCTGGTGGGTGATGCGCGGGATATGCCGCTGGCCGCGGTAATCCGCGAGATGACAACTGCCGCAGCCCATGCCCCGCGAGAGAGCGGCGCCACGTGCGTAGAGTTGCTGATCCCGCTTGCTGCTGTGCGGCGACGGTTTCTGCGCGGAAAAATACGCGGCGACGTCTTCGAGATCGCGATCGGTGAAATCCTTGAGCAGCCCCGCCATGGGCGGCACCACCCGCAGGCCTTCGCGCATGAAAAACATCTGCAATACCATGAACGCGGGCTGTTGGCCGGCGAGGGAGGGCATGCCGGGCAGCGGCGGTCGCTCGGGCGCGCCGTGGCAGACCGCACAGGCGGCGGCTTTGGTCGCGCCGCGCACAGCGTCTCCATTGGCGTTGCCGGGCACGGGGCCGGCGGAGAGCAGGAACGCGACAGAAAAAATAACGGCGCGACGAATCATGAATCCGCCGCGCCGTGTCGGGAAATGCATTATTTCTTGTAGCTTACCCGGTAAATCGCGCCGTTATGTTCGTCGGCGATCAGCATCGAACCGTCGGGCATCTGCATGACATCGACCGGGCGGCCCCAAAACGCGTTCGTAGCCTTGTCGAGGAAACCGGTGACAACGGCGTGATCTGCGGGTTTTTGCCGTCGGCGGTGGCGGTGACGCGAAGCACGTCGTAGCCGTTCTTCTCGGACTTGTTCCACGAGCCGCGACGGGCCACGATGACCGCGCCCTGGTAATCCGCCGGGAACGTTTTGCCGGTAAAGAAGCGCATGCCCAGTGCCGCGGCGTGCGCGCCGAGCGTGACCACCGGCAATTCCGTGTTGGCGCAGGCGTTCGGGACTTTGATGTCCGGATCGGGCTGGCCATTGCCGTGGCAGTACGGGAAGCCGAAGTGCGCGCCGATTTTGTTGGCGGGCAGGCGATTGAGTTCCTCCTCAAAGCCTTCTTCGCCGGCCCAGTCGCGGCCGTTGTCGGTGAACCACAGCTCGCCGGTTCTGGGATGGAAATCAAAGCCGACGGTGTTGCGCACACCGCGCGCCACGATTTCCATGCCCGTGCCGTCGAAGTTGTAGCGACGGATCTGGCCGTGGATGCCCGGATTGATTTCGCATAGATTGCACGGCGCGCCGACCTGCATGTAAATCTTGTGGTCAGGCCCCACGGCGATGAATTTCCAGTTGTGATGCACCTCGGGCGGCAGCTTGAAGGCGTCAGTCAGGTCCACCGGCTCCGGGATGTTCTCCAGATTGGCTTCAATGTTGTCGTAGCGCAGCACCTTGTTGATGGCCACCACGTAGAGCGAGCCCTTGTGAAACAGCACGCCGTTGGGTTGCACCAGTTTATCCGCGATCACTTTGGAGACGCGCTTGCCGTCCTTTTCATAGACGGCATAAACGCGGCCGATGGCGCGCGTGCCCTGAAACACCGTGCCCTTGTCGCCGCGGGTCATCATGCGCGCGCCGGGAGAGCCGTGCGCCCACAGTTCAATCTGGAAGCCGGGCGGAACCTGCAGCCGGTTCAGGGGAATGTTCTCCGGCAGCGTTACGGTTACCGGAGCGACGTGGGGCGCAAGACCGGTGGAACTCATGCGTTCGGGGTGGTAGCCGCCCATCAGTACGCGGGGGTCGGGCTTGGCGGCGGGCGCGGGCGCTGTTTGTGCGATGGCGGACGGGCTAGCCACGGCAAGCATGCCGAGCGTCAAACCACCGGCTGCCAGAATACCAGAATACGAAGTAAACGGGGCTTGGAGCGATTCATGTTATTTCTCCTGGAGGTTTTTGATCGCGCGGGCATTTGTATTGTATTGATTTGCTCCTCACCTGCCTTGGCGCGCGTGGACATGATACACAAAGACCGGCGGGGGCTGAACCCCGGTGCAAAGTGCAGCGTGATGAGTGCCCCAAGGGGACTTTCTCTGCGTGAAAAGGGGCCCGTGTAGTCTTTCAAAAATTACTTTGACCCCATTGATTGCTGGACGACCTACGGGTCACGGTATACCCCGTGCCTGGCCATTTAATTTGCAAGCTGTTGCCGGATTGTTGGATTGCAAGACCTGACCCCACATTACGTTTTCGATAATGTGCGCGATGCCGAAGGCAGCGGTCGCCTGAGCGGTGAAGACCGGGCTGTCTGCTTCGTCATGGTCTGACGAGCTCGTCATCGGTGCTGCAGGGGCAGAGGTGCGGCGTGCCTC
>JAYUYQ010000043.1:0-17580 GCA_043752435.1 Betaproteobacteria bacterium | reverse complement strand
AGTCGCCGTAACCCATGCCCTCCTTGCTGGTAGCCCACTTGAATATCCAGTACACGCCCCACAACGAGAGATAACCGGCAGCAGCGCCGATGACGGCGCCGGACAGCGGTGCGTACGTGCTGTTGATGTTTAGCAGCAGGCCCAGCCACAGCAGCGGCAGCGTAATGCTGTCCGGCAGGTAATAGGTGTCGAGGTCGATGAAGGTCAGCGCGATCATCGCCCAGGTGAACAGCAGCGCGCCCGCCGCAGCCATGCCGAAACCGAAATGCCAGGCAATGTAAGCGGAAAGCGCAGCGGTCAGGGCCTCGACGGCCGGATAGCGTGGAGAGATGCGTGCGTTGCAGCCAGCACATTTGCCGCGCAGCACCAGCCAGCTCAGCAGAGGGATATTTTCGAGCGCAGTAATCGGACGGTTACACGACGGGCACGCAGAGCGCGGCACGACCAGGTTGTAACGTTCTGCAGCGGGAGCAGGTGCATCCCCGCTGGACAGTTCGGCGCATTCCGCGCGCCACTCCCGTTCCATCATTTTTGGCAGGCGATGGATGACGACGTTGAGAAAGCTGCCCACGCACAGGCCGAGCAGCGCCGCGCTCAGGGAAAAAATAAAGGGATTTGACAGCATGATCAGTGATTAACGTAAACGAACATGCGGCACAATGGCACCGCCACTACAACCACTGCACGCGGCTGCGCCAGCCGCACGCGGCACCGGGGGGGCGTGTGGGGGAGGGGTTATACCGCGGATCCCAGCTTGAAGATCGGCAGATACATCGCGATCACCATGCCGCCGATCAGCGTGCCCAGCACCACCATGATCATCGGCTCCATCAAGCTGGCCAGTGCATCCACGGTGTCATCGACCTCCTGCTCAAAGAAGTCGGCGACTTTGCCGAGCATTGCGTCCAGCGAGCCGGCTTCCTCACCGATCATCACCATCTGGATCACCATGCTCGGGAACACGTCGGTGCCCTGCATGGATGACGTGAGGCTGGAGCCAGTGGAGACTTCGGCTTGGATTTTTTTGGTGGCCACATAATAGACGTAGTTGCCGGAGGCGCCCGCGACGGAACCCAGCGCATCGACCAGCGGAACACCCGCGGCAAACATTGTGGACAGTGTGCGTGTCCAGCGCGCGATCGACGATTTACGGATCAGATCGCCAAAAATCGGGATTTTCAATGTCAGCCGGTCCATGAACATCTGCATTTTTACCGAGCGTTTCCAGGTCCAGAAAAACGCGTAGATTGCACCGCCCGCGCCGCCGAAAAGAACGAACCAGTTGGCAACGACGAAGTCGGACATGGCCATCACGATCAGCGTCGGTGTCGGCAGATCGGCACCGAAGCTCTTGAACACTTCCTTGAACGCCGGAATCACGAAAATCATGATGATCGCCGTAATCACCACAGCCACCACGATGATGGCGATCGGGTAAAAAAGGGCTGACTTGATCTTGGCCTTAATGCCGAGGATTTTTTCCTTGTAGGTGGCAAGCCGGTCGAGCAGGCTTTCCAGAATACCGGCGGCTTCGCCAGCGCCGACCAGGTTGCAGAACAGCGCATCAAAATGCAGCGGGTGTTTCTCGAACGCCTGTTTCAGACTGGTGCCGGTTTCGACGTCGGATTTGATGGCCATCAGCAGGCGGGCGACGGCCGGATTGCTGTGGCCCTTGCCGACGATGTCGAAGGCCTGCAGCAGCGGCACGCCGGCTTTCATCATCGTCGCCAGCTGGCGGGTGAACAACGTGATGTCTTTTTCAGAGACCGAGCCACCACGGCCCATGCGCTGTTTCTTGACCTCGAGAATCTTGATGCCCTGCCGCCGCAGGGTGGCGCTGACTTGCGCCTCGCCGCTGGCCTGAAGTTCGCCGCGCATGGTTTTGCCGGCGCGGTCCTGGCCGACCCAGCGAAAGGTGTATTCAGTAGTTTCCGATTTGCGTGCGGCAGCGGCTGCTGTTGCCATGGCTGGCCTCCAAATTTCTTCGATGAACCAATAGGTTACGATCAGTTATTGCTGGAATGATGCCTTTCCTGCCTACCTTTGTAAAGGCTGCATTGCACACTGTTTGGCAAAGGCTTATGGCCGCGTCGGTGCGTATACCCGAACGCTTTTAATGACCCGATCCTGGGTCTGGACGATCTCCAGCGGATGGCCGGCAATGCGCACACTGGTATTAGGTTCAGGGATGTCCTGCAGATGCTCCAGAATCAGCCCGTTCAGGGTTTTCGGACCGTCAAGTGGGAAGTTGAAACCCAGTTTGCGGTTGAGTTCACGCAACAGCGTGCTGCCCTCGATGACATAGCTGCCGTCGGCTTGCCGGTGCAGACCGCGGGCCATCAGCGGCGACTGGGTGGTGAACTCGCCGATGATTTCCTCAAGAATGTCGTCGAGGCTTACCAGACCCATGATTTCGCCATATTCGTCGACCACCAGGCTGACGCGGTCTTCGTGTTCCTGAAAATGCTGGATCTGCGCCAGCAGCGGGGTGGCGGAGGGCACAAAATAAGGTTCGCGGATCATCTCCCGCAGGCTGTCATGCGTCAGTTCTTCGCGCTGGATCAGTGTCAGCGCGTGCCGCACCCGCAGCGTGCCGATCACGTTGTCCAACTGGTCCTGGTAAACCACCACGCGGCGGTGGTGAGCCGTTGAGATCTGCTGCGCCAATTCCTCAAGCGGCAGGTCGAGGTTTAGAGCCTCGATCTGGTTGCGCGGCACCATCACGTCGTCCACGGTGATCGCGCCGAGCTCCAGCAGGTTGAGCAATACCGTGGCGTGTTTTTTCGGCAGCACATTGGAAGACTCGATCACGATGGTGCGGATTTCGTCGATGGACAGCGGTTGCGGTCCCGACTCCTGCGGTTGCAGGCGCAACAGGCGCAATGCGACTCCCAGTACTGCGTCGGTGGATTTGGTGAGCAAATGAACGAAAGGTGCGGTGATGAACGCCAGCACGCGCATCGGCCAGGAGACATAACGCGAAATATTTTCCGCGCTATGTTGGCCCAGTCGTTTGGGGACGATTTCGCCGATAACGATGGAAACATAGGTCACGCCGACCACCACGATGGCCGTGGCCGTAATGGCGCTCAGTTTGTGCTCCATGCCCTGTCCCTGCAGCCAGATCGCGAACGGCTCGGCGAGGATGGCTTCGCCGACGATGCCGTTCAACAGGCCAATGGAGGTGATGCCGATCTGTACTGTAGAGAGGAAACGTGTCGGGTGCGCACTCAGCTTGACCGCTGCAGCCGCGAGTTTATCGCCCCGCTTTGCGAGGGTCGCCAGCTTCGACTGGCGCGCGGTCAGCAGCGCCACTTCGGACATCGCAAAAGCACCGTTGAGCAGGATCAGGCAGACGAGTATCAGCACTTCCATGAGAGCACCTCAAAAAATCGACAGCGGCGGTTGCAACGCCGCCGCAAAGCAGCGAGCCGGTCAGCCCCGGCCGAGCAGCACTTCGACGACAAACTTGCTGCCCAGATAAGCCAGCACCAGCATCAGAAAGCCGGTGAGTGTCCAGCGCACGGCGACGCGTCCGCGCCAGCCGTGGAAATGCCGGCCGAACAGCAGCGCGCCGAACACAATCCACGACACAATGCCGAAAATGGTCTTGTGATTGAACCGCGCCGCCTTGCCGAACAGCTCTTCTGAAAACACCACACCGCTGGCCAGCGTCAGCGTCAGCATGATGAAGCCCGCCCAGATGATCCGGAACAACAGGGTTTCCATGGTCAGCAGCGGCGGCAGTTTCTGCAGCCCGGCGGGCAGCGCCCCCTGATGCAGGCGGCGTTCGAGCATGGCCATCAGCAGCACATGCAGCGACGCGATCGTAAACAGGCTGTAGGCGAGCATCGAAATCAGTACGTGCAGCTTGAACGCCAGCAATTCGGTATTTGGCAGCGGCCGCGCTTCGGGGAGCAGTGCCGGCAGGAATGCAGCCACTGCCGCCACCGGCATGATCAGCGCCTGCAGGCCCTCAAGACGGTAGAACAGACCGCCCAGCCAGTAAATCAGTACGGTCAGCCAGAGGATTGCGGAGATTGCGTCGCCGACGCCGATGCGCAGGGCGTTGCCTGCGAGCATGGTGCCGAACAATACGGCGGCATGCCCGCCCAGTGCGGCCAGCACCCCAGCGCGTTCGATGGCGTGGCGGGAAACGGCCGGAGTGACCGCGGCAGCAGACCAGTGCAATCGCCAGAAGTAGACCGTCATCGCCACATAAAGAAGCGCGCTGACCAGATACGGTAAAATGCCCTGCATAGTCTTCAAGTTTACCCGAACGCACTCCTCACCACATTCCATGTTTGACAACCTCACCGGGCGACTGTCGCGCGTCGTCAAGACGCTGCGGGGCGAAGCGCGCCTCACCGAAGCCAACATCCAGGATGCGTTGCGCGAAGTGCGCATGGCGTTGCTCGAAGCCGATGTGGCCTTGCCGGTGGTCAAGGTGTTCATCGACAGCATCCGCGCAAAAGCGGTGGGTGAAGAGGTTGTCGGCAGCCTGACGCCGGGCCAGGCGCTGGTCGGTGTCGTGCATCGCGAGCTGGTGGCGCTGATGGGCGAACACAGTGAATCGCTCAATCTGGCGGCGCAGCCGCCGGCGGTGATCCTGATGGCCGGCCTGCAGGGCGCCGGCAAAACCACCACCGCTGGCAAACTAGCGCGCTGGCTGCGAACGGAGCAGCGCAAAAAAGTATTGTTGGTGAGCTGTGACGTCTACCGTCCGGCAGCGATTGAGCAGTTGAAGGTGCTGGCGGGACAGGTCGAGGCGGATTTTTATCCCGCTGCGGCCGATGAAAAACCGGTGGACATCGCCAAACGTGCATTGGAATACGCACGCACGCATTTTCACGAAGTGCTGATCGTCGACACCGCCGGCCGCCTCGCGATCGACGCGGCGATGATGCAGGAAATCCGCGAACTGCACGCTGCCCTGAATCCGATTGAGACGCTGTTCGTCGTCGATGCGATGCAGGGTCAGGATGCCGTCAATGTGGCAAAAGCCTTTGGCGAAGCGCTGCCGCTGACGGGGGTCATCCTGACCAAGCTCGACGGCGATGCGCGCGGCGGTGCTGCATTGTCCGTGCGCCACGTCACCGGCAAACCGATCAAGTTTGCCGGCACCGGCGAGAAGCTGACGGGGCTCGAAGCGTTCCATCCTGATCGCATGGCTTCGCGCATCCTCGGCATGGGCGACGTGTTGTCACTGATCGAGGATGTGCAGAAATCGGTCAATCTGGAAGAAGCGGAAAAACTCGCGCGCAAGGTCAAGACCGGCAAAGGTTTTGATCTGGAGGATTTCAAGCAGCAGGTGGCGCAGATGCGCAAGATGGGCGGCATGAGCGCGCTGATGGACAAATTGCCGGCGCAACTGGCACAGGCAGCGCAGGCTGCGCCGCAGATGGAAGACAAGACCATACGGCGACTGGAAGGCATCATCAATGCGATGACGCCACAGGAACGCGCCAAGCCTGAACTGCTCAAGGCTTCACGAAAACGGCGCATTGCCACCGGTGCCGGCGTCAGCGTGCAGGAAGTCAACCGTCTGCTGGCTCAGTTCGAGCAGACGCAGAAAATGATGAAAATGGTTGCCAAAGGCGGTATGGCGAAAATGATGCGCAACATGAAGGGCATGTTTCCGGGGATGCGCTGAACGGTGCCGGGAGGTGCATTTTCTTGCGCAGCATTTCCGCTGCTTAAGTCGCGCTAGTGTGTACTTTGCGCGTACCCATCAATTTCAATGCTTGCGCAGTTCCGCAATAAACCCGACGACCAGCCAGGCGGATAACAACGCGATTGCAGCGGCGTAGGCGATGCAGCCGTAGACGCCGGCGGACTGCACCAGCGGGGTGGCGGCGTCTGAGAGAGCCAGCATCCAGATCAGCGGAGGAAAGATCGCCAGGGACAGGATGGTGGACAGCTTGATGCGTTGGTAATAGCTGATCACGTTACCCTCTACTTATTGCAGCCCACTGTGGCGATGATGTTGATGATCTCTCCGGAGAGAACGGGATAGATTATGTCGTCGGAGTTTCCAGCAATACCATCCGGGCCGCGCGAAGTCAGAGAAAACGCCGGCTGTGATGGGTTGTCAGTGCAATAGACTCTCGTTTGACCGGGATCCTTTTGATAGATGATCTGGTTGTTCCAAGGATCGGTTAATTGTGCGGACGATAATAATGGCAACGAAGTTTGCAGTTCGTAATACCGCTGCCCACTATCTGCATCGCCTTTGTTATATGCATCGGCAATCACGGCGCCTTTGATGACGTCAATTTTCGCGTTGAGCGTTGCCCTGTAATCCTTCAAAGTCCCGGCAATTACCAGAGGCGATAACAAGTCGTTGGTAGTGAGCACCATTACGATATCGTCGAACGGATTTGTATCGGTTCCGGAATAATCCTTGACGACGAACATCCGGTCGCCATTCGCGTTCTCTCTGGCGTCGTTTCCTGTCACTGCGGGTTCAAAGGCAATTTGATTCCCCGATCTTGTATATGCGCCGTACCCGTCTTTACCGTGAGAAACGATCAAGGCGACCCCGGCGCATGGGTTCACGGTCGTGCCACTTGAACAATCGTTTGTTTGGTTACCCGTTGGAACGGTCGGTGGGACGCCGATTACGCCCGGGCCAGCGCTATGAACTGTGATCCGACCGGTCATACCGGACACTGTGGTTTGGTTAGTCAGCATTGGGTCGGTCGCTCTGAGGACGACCTGATAGGTGTAGCGATTCGCGTAGGCATCAAGGCTCGATTCCCGTGTCAGGCCAAGACTGACCCAAGGTACTGTGCCGGTTACAACTTGATTGGGCGACGAACCGGACGCAGTTATTCCTGTGCAATTGCCGCCGGACGAGAGGACTTCCACGCCTTCATTGACGGCGCTTTCGGGCAGTGTGGCAAGAGCGGGACAAGGTAGCCGGTAGTTACGCGTGATGAATGTGATCAACGCCGTTTTGATCGCCTCCTGCTTTGTCCGCGTGACCTCGATCTGCCGATTGGCCAGTGAGGCGTTAACGAAGGAAACGATGCCGCTCATCACCAGGGTAATGATGAACAGGACGACAGCGACCTCAAGCAGGGTGAAGCCGCGGTGCGGTTTTCGGGTATGGAAGCTGTGCATGCCGAAAGCATGTTACAGACGGTCACTGTTTACATCAACTGATAGTCAATTTCCGCCGTGCTAACGTCATTTCATGGCAACGGTTCACGTAAAACAGGCGTTCAGCAAAAGACTGCGGGCTGTTTTGGAAAAAGCGGGAATTGATGCCCGCAAACCGGTGCTCGTCACGCGGGAATTCAACCGTCGTTTTCTCGACAAGCCCGTGACCACGTACGGCGTCCGGAAATGGTTAACGGGTGAGTCGATTCCTGCGCAGGACAAGCTGGTCGTGCTGGCGGCGTGGCTGGGCGTATCCCCCGAATGGCTGCGCTACGGTCCGACGAATCCGACGCCCGCCACCCAATTGCAGCAGGCCGTCGCCGTTTTCGAGCCCGATGATCTGGTTTTCTTTCGCAGCTACCGCAAACTGACCCCGGAGTACCGGTTGGCGGTTCGCGAAGTCGCGCTGACCCTGTTGCGCGTGCAGTCGCGCGATTCGAAATGATCAGGGTGTTGCCGCAGAGGGTCTATGGACGCAAGCAGTGGCCGCCCTATCCAGAGGGCGTGCAATGCTGCGTACGGATCGCGGCTATTTCAGACTGAATCCCTGACGCCGGATGTAGGTGCCGAAATCCGCGCGTTCCGGCTCGGCATACTGCCGGGCCTTGTCTTCCGACCAGCCGTAAAATTCCGCTGTGCCGAAGGATGCGGTGCGGCGCTGCTTGCCGTACGGATGATTGGCGTGCCGGCGGTGATCATAGGCATCAACCTGTACACTTAGGGCGCTTTCATCGTAGCGGTTGGTGTGCACCGTGACCTCCAGCGCCAGCCGTGGGCTGATGTGGCCGGGGATCGCCGGATAACCCACGCAGAGTCCTGCGACCGGAAACACCCCTTCCGGCAATTCCAGTTCGCGGCTGGTCGTATCGATCGCGTTGCGGATGGCGCTGATCGGACAGGTGCCAAGGCCGACCGCTTCCGCGGCGCGGATGAAATTCATCATCACGATGCCCGCATCCACCGCGGCATTCATGAAGTGATCGAGATGTTCGTTGGCAAAGGGTTTGCCGCGCCATTCGCCGATGTGGCGGATGCGGCGGTTGTTGCCGCAGAACACCAGGAACACCGGCGCATCAAGGATCCACGCCATGTCCGGTATCGCGGCCACGATGCGCTGGCGTTTGCCGGCATCCGTGATCTGGATGATGTCGGCCTGCTGCAGATCGCTTTTGGTCGGCGCCGACAGCGCGCAGGCCAGCAGCAGGCGCAGCAGTTCGGGCGTCACCGGATCCGGGCGGTAACGGCGGATTGAACGATGCCCGGCGATTTGCGCCAGTTCGACCACTCCTTGTTGATGCTGTGCGACGGGGAAATCGGCGCCATAACGGGTATGCAGGGCGGAGCGGACGGCGGTGGCAGGATTTTTTTCGATGGAATTCATGGGAAACCTTTAAAAAACAAATGGTTATATTGATTTAGTGGATGTGCAGCCATTATCGGGGTAACGGCCAGTCAGCGGTGGCTTGGGTTGCGCCGGGCGGGAAAAGTAGCGTAAAATCCGGGCCTTTCGACTTCTTCGGTCGCTGGGAATCCTCATGGTAGTAATCCGCTTAGCTCGTGGTGGCGCCAAAAAGCGCCCGTTCTTTAATTTCGTTGTTGCCGATTCGCGCTTTCCGCGCGACGGGCGCTTTATCGAGCGCTTGGGCTTCTACGACCCCAAGGCTCCGGAAGGCCGTGAACGCCTGCGCATCAATCGCGAGCGTCTCGACTTCTGGAAGGGCAAGGGAGCGTTACTGTCGGACACCGTAACCCGGCTCGTCAAGCAGGCTGGTGAACAAAAAGCCGCCTGAGCGGCTGGTGACTGAGCAGTTGGTGACTATGGGGCGCATCGTTGCGCCCTATGGCATCAAGGGCTGGATCAAGATACAGCCGTTCACGCAGCAGTCGCAGGGCCTGTTGGACTATCCGCAGTGGCAGGTGGGACAGGACGGCAAGTGGCAGTTGCGATCGGTGGAAGTGGCAAAAGTACATGGCGCCACGGTCGTGGCAAAGCTGGAAGGTGTAGGCGACCGCGAGCAAGCCGCTGCGCTGCAGGGTATGCGGATCGCGATATCGCGGAGTGATTTTCCGGCACCCGCGATAAATGAGTTTTACTGGTCCGATCTGGTCGGATTGAAAGTGGTCAATGCAGCCGGTGTGACGCTGGGGAGTGTGACCCGCGTTTTTGAAACCGGAGCGAATGATGTGCTGGTGGTAGAGGACAAGGCGGCAGGTGAAGTGGCAAATGAGGTTGTAAATGAGGTTGTAAATGAGGTCACAGCAAGTCAGCGCGAGCGTTTGCTGCCCTTCATTGCAACCGTGATACGTCAGGTGGATATCGTTGGCGGCACGATCATCGTCGATTGGGACGCGGACTTCTGATGTTGCAGTTTGATGTGGTCACGCTGTTTCCGGCGATGTTTGACGCGGTGACCGAACTCGGTGTCACCGGACGCGCGCGGGAACGGGGTTTGTATCAGTTTGTGGCGTGGAATCCGCGGGATTTCGCGGCCAATGCTCACCGTACCGTGGATGACCGGCCTTATGGCGGTGGCCCGGGGATGGTGATGATGGCCGATCCGTTGGGCAAGGCATTACAGGCGGCCTGTCAGAGGCAGCAAAGCGCGGGTGTGGAGCGGCCGCGGGTGGTGCACCTGACGCCGCAGGGCAGATTGCTGGATCACGCCAGGGTGGTGGAACTGGCGAAGGAGCCGGGACTGGTACTGCTGGCGGGGCGTTACGAAGGTGTGGATGAACGTCTGATTGAGCAGCAGATTGCCGAGGAAATCTCGGTCGGCGATTATGTATTGAGCGGCGGTGAACTGGCTGCGATGGTGCTGATGGACAGCGTGGTGCGGCAGTTGCCGGGAGCACTCGGTGATGCCGAGTCGGCAGAGCAGGACTCGTTTGTGAACGGCTTGCTGGATTGTCCGCACTACACGCGCCCGGAGAATTATGCGGGCACGTCGGTACCGGCGGTGCTGTTGTCGGGCAACCATGCGGCGATCACGCGCTGGCGGCTGAAGCAGTCACTGGGACGGACCTGGCAACGGCGGCCGGATTTGCTGGAACGGCGGACGTGGTCCAAAGAAGAGCGAATGTTGCTCGATGAATACCAGAGCGAGCAGCAGGGCAGCAAGGATTAACGCGCAGTAAAGACCGACGCAGTAAAGACCGACTTAACCGCGGACGCCATCAGGCGGGCGCAACAAGTTTTGAGGGAGCATGAGCATGAACATGATTCAGCAGCTGGAGCAGGAAGAGATCAAACGTCTGGACCGCAAGGTGCCCGAATTCGTTGCCGGTGATACGGTTATCGTCAATGTCAACGTGGTCGAGGGTGAGCGCAAGCGCGTCCAGGCCTATGAAGGCGTGGTCATCGCCAAGCGCAACCGCGGCATCAACTCCGCGTTCATCGTGCGCAAGGTGTCGTCAGGGGAAGGTGTCGAGCGGACGTTCCAGACCTATTCGCCGGCGATTGCCAGCATCGAAGTCAAACGTCGCGGCGATGTCGGCCGCGCCAAGCTCTACTACCTGCGCGGCCTGTCGGGCAAAGCAGCGCGCATCAAGGAAAAGCTGACGGTCAATACCGCCGTCCAGGGTGCAGTCTCGGCGGAAGCCGAGATTGCAGTCGAAGCCGCGCCAGCCGAAAAATAAGGCCTGGGGTGCATTCCGGAAAAGGCGGCTGCGGCCGCCTTTTTGTTTTATGGCTGCCTGCGTCCTGCAGGCGGCGCCCGCTACAATAGTTACATGCCTGCACTGCGACACCTGGTCACCACTATATTGCTGCTGGTCGGGCTGCACGCACTGACCGCGGCGCAAGCTGCTGATGTAACCAAGGGTCTCGACGCCACGCGCAGTCTGGCGCAGGCCGGCGCGGTGCAGCTGGCCTTGCTCCGCATCGATACCCTGCAGCCGCAGGATGCCGCCGCGCCACTTTGGATCGAATGGGAAACCCTGCGCCTGCAATTGCTGGTGCAGCTGGACCGTAACGACGAAGTGCTGCAGCGGGCTGGCGTGTTGCCGTCAGCGGTGCCAGCCGCCGCGCGAGCCGGATTGCATGTTGTTGCCGCCCGTGCCGCACTTGCACTCGGCCGGACTGCGGTGGTCCGCGACCATGCCGGCCGCGCGCTGTGGACTCCCGGAATCAATGCCGGTGCCTTGCGAGAACTGCGCTTGCTGGTCATCCGCAGCCTTGTACGCGATGCGCGTGCCGACGGCGCCTACAGCAGCATGCTGCGCTTCGAGCAGGACTATCGACCGCTGGATGTATCGACGGCCAGCGGTTTTGTCGATGCGCTGCTCGACCTCGGCATGACGCGGGAAGCCGTCGCCTGGCTGAACCTGCTTGATGAACGCGGCCCGGTAAAATTGAGGCTGCGCCTGCACACCGGTGTGATTGCGCCGCAGGACGCGGTGACGCAGGCGCACGCCGCGCTGGGGCGCAGTGAAGATCCGGGGTGGTGGCGCATTCTGCTCGAAGCCGCGGATCGCCAGAACTATGGTGCTTTGCGTATCACCGCGCTGGAACAGTTGCTTGAAACAAGAGGGACGCCCGGCGCAGAGGGCGCGGACGCCGCCGCGGTCAGACTATGGGAGGCCTACGCCAGCCATGCGCGCGCAACAGCCAATAGCCATCAGTTGCTGGCTGGCGACGACACCAGCTGGCAGGAATTTGCAATCCGCCGGCGTGCGGCCGAACCGGCGGAAGCCCGCGCCTACCTGGCCTATCTGGCGCGTTTCGCGCGCGATCCCAAAACTCAGCAGAGCGCGCAGGTCCGGCTGGCTGCGGATTTTGCCGAATCAAAATTACCGCGCGCGGCGTTGCGCGTGTTTGGCGCCTGGCCGGCTGATGCCGGCGCGCTGGCAACATCCACCCGGCATACGCTGGGCGGGCTGGCCGAGATGACGGGCGACCCTGCGCGTGCGTTGCGATACTGGCAGGGGTTACCGGCCCCCGACAACATGCCGGCGGTGGTGTGGAGCCTGCGCCTGTCTGCGCTGGCATTGCGCGCCGGTCGCGCCGAAGTTGCCATCGATATCGTGCGACCACTGACAGCGGAGCAGTCGGCGATTCCTGCGGCGCAGTTGCCGGAATGGATCACGCTGGCGCAGCAATTCACCGATCATGGTTTGCACGAAGCGGCTCGGGTCCTGTTTGAACGCGTGCTGCCGCAAGCCAATGCCGCGCAGACTCGCCTTGTGTTGTCCGGCATCGCGCAAACCCATGCTGGTCGTGGCCAGCCCTTGCAAGCCGCGGAATTTTATCTGCGCTCGGCATTGGGCGCCCCGAAGGAAGTCCCCTTGGGGGGCGCCCCGAAGGATGCTGCGGCAACCGAGGCGCGCCTGCAGGCGGGGCTCAGCCTGGCGCGCGCCGGCCTGCGCGACGATGCGAAGGCGCAGTTCGAATGGCTGCTGAAAAATGCCAGTGACCCGGCGCAGATTGCAATAGCGCGGCGTGAACTCGGTTTTTAGGCAACCGGCGTCATCGAGCCGAAGTTTTCCACAGATCACTCAGGTATTCGTGGTCGGCGCTGTTGATCCAGCTCCGCCGGTATTCCACTGGTGAGTCGTTATAACTGTAGGCGGTGCGGCGGATGTGCAGCGCCGGCTGGTTGGCGCGCATGCCGAGGATCGCGGCAACGTCCGGCGGCGGATGCGCCGCCGACAGGCGTTCGCTGATGCGCACGACGTTGACACCATACCGTGCCTGATAAAGTCCATAAATAGTCCCTTCGCGGTTGCGGAAGGTATCCTCGTCGATGCGCGTGAAACGTTCCGTCGATACCGTGATGTCATCCAGCACCACCGGCCTGCCGGCGAGTTTCAGCAGGTTGCGCACCCGTGCGACGCGGCTGCCGCGGGGGATGCCAAGCTGCGTCTCATCATCGGTTCCGGCGCGTTCGCGGCTGAACGACAGCAGTTCCGACACCGGGAATTCCTGGCTGCCGTCCTTGCCGACAATATGGAAAAAATAAAACAGCGTGCGGTCTTCGGTGTGTGCGGCGACAAAAGTGCCGCGCCCTTGCTGGCGCAACAGAATGCGTCCGGCGACCAATTCATCAATGGCGCGACGGATGGTGCCGATCGATACCCTGAAATCGGCCGCCAGTTTGGCCTCGCTGGGAATGGCTTCGCCCGGTTTCCAGTCGCCGGCGGCCAGTGCGCGCGTGATGCGCCACTGCACTTCGCGGTAAAGTGGGGCGGCAGTCGGTTGACCGGCGGTCAAGGGTTCGGAGTTGGGGATTTGGGCCATGAAGTTTGGGCAATAAGGGTGCGCGGCAGTTTAACACTCAGCTCGGGAATTCATATAGGTCATCTAGTTGACTTGCCGAAGCGGCCACGGGTAGCATGATCCACCCTGCAGCATCGTTTTCCCCGCATCTTTTTCGTACTGAACAATCCAGGAGGCGCAATGATTCACATATTGGTACACGACAAAAAAGACACGGTCGGCGTGGCCGTCATCGAAGGCATCAAGTCCGGGCAGGAAATGATCGGCTGGGTCATGGAAGACGACTCCACGATCAAGGTCAAAGCGCTCAGCGACATCCCGATCGGTCATAAGGCGGCGCTGCGCGAGATCAAAAAGGGCGACACCATCATCAAATACGGTTTCGACATCGGCAAGGCCGTTGCGGACATCAAGGTCGGCGAGCATGCCCACGTGCACAACATCAAAACGAAGCGCTGGTAAAAGCGGCCGGTAAAAATCGGCTGTTAAGTCAGTGCTGCGTGCTGAACCGAAAATTTCTGGAGATAAAAACATGATCAACAGCAAAACCACATTCATGGGCTACCGCCGCGAGAACGGTCGTGTCGGTGTCCGCAACCTCGTCCTGATCCTGCCGGTGGACGACCTGTCCAACGCCGCGGCTGAAGCCGTGGCCAACAATATCAAGGGCGCGGTTGCGATCCCGCATCCCTATGGCCGGCTGCAGTTCGGCGCCGACCTGGATCTGCATTTCCGCACCATCATTGGCGCGGGCGCCAACCCCAACGTCGCCGCTGTGGTGGTGATCTGCATTGAAGAGGGCTGGGCGAAAAAGGTTGTCGACGGCATTGCCAAAACCGGCAAGCCGGTCACCGGCTTCGGCATCGAACTCCATGGCGACCACGACACCATCATGCGCGCCTCCAAAGTGGCCAAGGAATACGTGCAATGGGCGTCCGAGCTGCAGCGCGTGGAATGTCCCATCAGCGACCTGTGGGTGTCGACCAAGTGCGGCGAGTCCGACACGACTTCGGGCTGCGGTTCCAATCCGACAGTAGGCAGCGCGTTCGACAAGCTCGAGCCGCTGGGCGTGACCATGTGTTTCGGCGAAACCACCGAGATCACCGGCGGCGAGAACATCGTGGCTGATCGCTGCGCCACCCCCGAAGTGCGCGCGCAGTTCATGAAAATGTTCGACCGGTATCAGGAAATCATCGAACGCAACAAGACCAGTGACTTGTCGGACTCGCAGCCGACCAAAGGCAACATCGCCGGCGGGCTGACCACGATCGAGGAAAAGGCGCTGGGCAACATCCAGAAAATCGGCAAGAAGTGCAAGGTCATCGGTGTACTCGACAAGGCCGAAGAGCCGACTAAACCCGGCCTGTGGTTCATGGATTCGTCCTCGGCCGCGGCGGAAATGGTCACGCTGTGCGCCGCATCCGGTTATGTGGTGCACCTGTTCCCGACGGGACAAGGCAATGTCATCGGCAATCCGATTGTGCCGGTGATCAAGCTCACCGCGAATCCGCGCACTGTGCGCACCATGAGCGAACACGTTGACTACGACTGCTCGGGTCTGCTGCAGCGGGAGAAAAACCTCGACCAGACCGGCGACGAACTGATCGAAGTCATGCTGCGGACCTGCAACGGCCGGCTGACCGCCGCCGAGGCGTTGGGCCATCGCGAGTTTGTGCTGACCCGCCTGTACGAAAGCGCATGATGCTTTAAGCGTAACGTTGTCTGAATCATCCCGCATGGCCGGGCCGGCCATGCGGGTGTTATGCGGTAATCGCTGAAACCCGTAAAAAACTCCGATGACCACACTCCGCGGTGCCGACATTCTCGCGCGCACACTGGCGCAAGCCGGCCTGCGGCGTATTTTTTCGCTGTCCGGCAATCACATCATGCCGGTGTATGACGCAGCGATCGAAGCCAAGCTCGCCATTACCCATGTTCGTTACGAAGGCGCCGCCGTGCACATGGCCGATGCCTGGGCGCGGCTGACCGGTGAGCCCGGCATTGCGCTGCTCACCGGTGGGCCCGGACACGCCAACGGCGTCGGTGCCTTGTTTACCGCTCTCGCGTCCGAGTCGCCCATGGTGCTGCTGTCGGGCCACGCACCACTCAATGAACTGGGCAGCGGTTCATTCCAGGAAATGCGCCAGGCGGATATTGCTGCGCCGCTGGTCAAGGCGTCGTGGACCGCCAGCAGTGTTGAAACTCTGGGCGTCGATATCGCGAAGGCCTGCCGCATTGCGCGCTCCGGACGGCCGGGGCCGGTGCACCTGAGCCTGCCTTTTGATGTACTCGAAGCTGGAGTGGTTGACGGCGAAAAACTGTTGGCGCCCGCTGCCGATTTCGTGCCGGTGGAAAATCCGCCCGAAGCCAAAACCGTCGCGGCGCTGCAGGTCCTGCTGAAGACTGCGGCAAGGCCGCTGATCCTGCTCGGCCCTGTGATGACGCATGCGCCAGTGGCTGGCTTGGTCAGGCAACTGGCCGCGGCCACGGGTGTGCCGGCGCTGTGTATGGAAAGTCCGCGCGGCGTCAACGATCCGGGCCTCGGCGCTTTTGCCGGTGCACTGGCCAAGGCTGATCTTGTGGTGCTGATCGGCAAACAACCGGATTTCACGCTGCGTTTCGGCAAGGCGCCGACACTGGCCGCAGCTTGCCGTTTTGCCGTGATCGATCCCGAAACCGAGGCCCTGCAACGCGCTGTCAAAAATCTGGGTACCGCCCGCGTTGCATTGTCGGCACAGGCGGACAGCGTGGCTACGGTGCGCGCCTTGATCGCAGCAGCACAAACACACGCTGGCGCGGCCTGGTACAGGGAAGTGGCCGATGCCGTCGCGTTTCGTCCCGCGGCCTGGCATGACATCAACAGTGGCGACGGTCCGGTGCATCCGGTCGAACTCGGCCGCGCGGTGCAGGACGCCTTGAATACATCCCCCGATGCCGTGTTCATCGCCGATGGCGGCGAAATCGGCCAATGGGCGCAGGCCTGCATCCACGCCCCGGCACGGGTCATCAACGGTGTTGGCGGTTCCATCGGCAGTGCGGTGCCCTTTGCCTTCGCTGCGCGGATGGCCCGGCCCCAGGCTCCGGTGATTGCAGTGATGGGTGACGGCGCTTTCGGTTTTCATCTGATGGAGTTCGACACTGCCGTGCGTGAGGGCGTGCCGATGATCGTGGTGGTCGGGAACGACGCCTGCTGGAATGCCGAGCACCAGATTCAGTTGCGCACTTACGGCAAGGAACGCGCGCATGGCTGCGAACTGCGCGACGGCACGCGTTATGATCTGGCGGTGGCGGCATTGGGTGGTCACGGTGAATTGGTGACCCGCGCTTCCGACCTGCGTCCGGCGCTGGCGCGGGCGATGGCCAGCGGCAAACCAGCCTGCATCAATGTGATGATCCAGCGCCTCGCGGCACCCGTTCTAGGAGCTGTCCATGGTTGAACAACCATGGACAGCCAGTATCTCCCCTCTCCCATTGGGACAAGGGAACACTTGGAGCGGCGCAGTGGGGCCGGGGGTGAGGGACTAGGGCTTTGTTCATTCAACAGGAATCAAAACGATGGACATGCTGACAGTGCGGATCTGGCGCGGCACCGAGCAGGGCAACTTCCAGGATTTCGAAGTGCCGCGGCAGGAGAGTCAGACCGTGCTCGACGTCGTAACCTACGTGCAGCGCAAATGCGATTCGACGCTGTCCTACCGTTTTGCCTGCCGTGTCGGCGTCTGCGGTTCCTGTGCGATGACGGTCAATGGCGTGTCGCGTTGGACTTGCCGCACGCATGTGTCGAAAGTGGCGGCCGACAACAAACTCGAAATCGCGCCGCTGCGCAATCTGCCGGTGATCAAGGATCTGGTTACCGACATGCGCGAATTTTTCGACAAGTGGGCGCGCGCCCGCGGCCGCTTCACCGGCAACACGACGCGTAAAGACGGGTTTGCCAAAGTTTCTCCCGAATCCAAAGAACGCAAACGCGTGGAAGCCGGCATTGAATGCATCGGCTGTGGCGTGTGTTACAGCGCCTGCGATGTGGTGAGCTGGAACAAGGATTATCTCGGTCCCGCAGCGCTCAATCGCGCGTGGACGCTGATCAATGATGTGCGCGACACCGCGCGCGCCGAGCGGCTGGCGGCTGTCGCGGGTGATGCCGGTTGCCATGCCTGCCATACCCATCTCGCCTGCACTGAGCGTTGCCCGAAAGGTTTGTC
>JAYUYQ010000042.1:0-37479 GCA_043752435.1 Betaproteobacteria bacterium | reverse complement strand
GACATCATCAGCGCGGTGCGCCCGCTCTGGGTCAGGGCGGCAATGGCTTTGATCGCCAGACCCTTGGCCGTAAATGCGGTGGCACGGGCAATCGCCTGCTCGACGTCGAACTCTTTGAGTCCACCCATGCGCTCCGGATAAGTAACGTCCTCTTTTTCAGCCTCGATGCAGACGCGCACCATCGCGGCGATGGTCTCAACGGGATATTGACCGGCGGCGGTTTCCGCCGACAGCATCACTGCATCGGTGCCGTCGAGCACGGCATTCGCCACATCAGACACTTCGGCGCGGGTGGGGATCGGACTGGAGATCATCGACTCCATCATCTGCGTCGCAGTGATCGTCAGTTTCTGCTTTTCGCGCGCCATGCGGATCATCTTCTTCTGCAGCGCCGGCACCACAGCATCACCGACTTCTACAGCGAGGTCACCGCGCGCCACCATGATGGCATCGGAGGCGTCGAGGATTTCCTCCAGCGCCGGTATCGCCTCGGCGCGTTCAATCTTGGACACGATCAAGCCATGGCCGCCGGCTTTGGTGAGCAGGTCGCGCGCCCAGCGCACATCCTCGCCCGAACGCGGGAATGACACCCCGAGGAAATCAGCCTTCAGTTCCGCGGCGAGTTTGATGTCCTGCTTGTCTTTTTCAGTCAGCGCCGGCGCGGTCAAGCCGCCGCCCTTGCGATTGATGCCCTTGTTGTTCGACAGCAGGCCGCCCTGTTCCACCACCGTGGTGATGCGCGGCCCGCGCACGTTGACGACACCAAGCACCAGGCGGCCGTCGTCGAGCAGCAGCGTGTCGCCGGTGCGCACATCCTTGGGCAGGTTTTTGTAATCCAGGCCGACAACATTCTGATCACCCAGTTTGCATTCGGCATCGAGAACGAATTTCGCGCCCTGAACCAGCGTGATTTTGCCATCCTTGAATTTGCCGATGCGGATTTTCGGACCCTGCAGGTCGACCAGCACGCCGACCGCACGGCCGGCTTTGCGCGCCAGCTGGCGCACCAAATTCACCCGCGCCCGGTGTTCATCGGGCGTGCCATGGGAAAAATTGATGCGCACCACGTCGAGGCCGGCTTCGATCATGCGGGCCAGTGTTTTCGCGTCGCTGGACGCGGGGCCCAGTGTGGCCACCACTTTTGTTCTGCGGATCATCTGCGCCACCTATTCCGGAAGTGCTGCGTCCGGCGCGCGCTGAATGCGCGTGCCGCCCTGCCTTATGTTGCGCGATCTTATTTGCGCGATCTTATTTTGCCCGCTGCTCCAGTACCTCAACCGCCGGCAGCGTTTTGCCCTCAAGAAACTCCAGGAACGCCCCGCCGCCGGTGGAAATATAGGACACCTTGTCGGCGATACCGTATTTAGCAACCGCCGCCAGGGTATCGCCGCCGCCGGCAATGGAAAACGCCGGTGATGCGGCAATGGCTTCAGCAATCGCTTTGGTGCCGCCGGCGAACTGGTCATATTCAAACACGCCGACCGGACCGTTCCAGACGATGGTGCCGGCTTTGGCGATCAGTCCGGCGAAGGTTTTTGCAGTTTTGGCGCCGACATCGAGAATCAGATCGTCGGTCCGCACCGCATCGGCCGCGATCGGATTGGCCCGCGCCAGTGCTGACAGTTCATCAGCAACCACCACATCCACCGGCAGCGGCACCGTGGCGCCGCGCGCCTTCATGATGTCGATGATGGCTTGCGCTTCGCCGACCAGATCGGGTTCGGCCAGCGATTTGCCGATGCACATGCCGGAAGCGAGCATGAAGGTATTGGCAATACCGCCACCCACAATCAGCTGGTCCACCTTGGACGCCAGCGCTTTGAGAATGGTCAGTTTGGTCGATACTTTGGAGCCGGCAACGATGGCCAGCAAGGGTCGTGCTGGATTGCTCAGCGCCTTGCCCAGCGCATCGAGTTCAGCCGCCATCAGCGGACCGGCGCAGGCCACCGGCGCGAATTTCGCGATGCCGTGGGTCGTGGCTTCGGCACGATGTGCAGTGCCGAAGGCGTCGTTCACATACACATCACACAGTGCGGCCATTTTTCGCGCCAGCGCTTCGTCATTTTTTTTCTCGCCCTTGTTGACGCGGCAGTTTTCCAGCAGCACGACTTCACCGGGTTTGACGTCTACGCCGTTCTCAACCCAGTGTTGCACCAGGGGTACTGGCTGACCAAGCACCTCGGCCAGCCGTTTCGCGATCGGCGCCAGTGAGTCCTCGGGTTTGAGCGTGCCTTCGGTCGGGCGGCCGAGGTGGGAGGTCACCATCACCGCAGCACCGGCGGCCAGCGCGTGTTTGATGCCGGGAATGGTGGCGCGGATGCGCGTGTCTTCGCTGATGTTGCCGGCGGCGTCCTGCGGGACATTCAGATCGGCGCGAATGAATACGCGTTTGCCGGCAAGCGGCAAATCAGTAAGTCGTAAAAACTTCATGCTGTTGCCGGTCCCTCTGCGCTCATTTACTGATCACGCGCACCATTTCCAGCACCTTGCTGGAATAACCCCATTCGTTGTCGTACCAGGACACCACCTTGACGAAAGTGCTGTCGAGCGCAATGCCGGCATCGGCATCAAACACTGAGGTGCAGGTTTCGTCGCGGAAATCGGTGGACACCACTTTTTCCTCTGTGTAGCCAAGCACGCCTTTCATCGCTCCAAGCGACTGCGCTTTCATTTCGGCGCAGATCTCGGCGTAGGTCGCGGGTTTGTTCAGTTCAACGGTCAGATCCACCACCGACACGTCGGATGTCGGCACGCGAAACGCCATGCCGGTGAGTTTTTTGTTCAGTTCCGGGATTACCACGCCGACCGCCTTGGCAGCACCCGTGGATGACGGAATGATGTTTTCGAGGATGCCACGACCGCCGCGCCAGTCCTTGCTCGACGGGCCGTCGACGGTTTTCTGCGTCGCGGTAGCAGCATGCACGGTGGTCATCAGCCCGCGCTTGATACCCCATTTGTCGTTCAGCACCTTCGCCACCGGGGCGAGACAGTTGGTGGTGCACGAGGCATTGGAGATGATGGTCTGACCGGCGTAAGTCTTGTCGTTGACGCCGAACACGAACATCGGCGTGTCGTCTTTCGACGGCGCCGACATGATGACTTTTTTGGCGCCTGCCGTCAGGTGTTTCTGCGCCGTGGCTTTGTCGAGGAACAGTCCGGTGGCCTCGATCACGATGTCGGCACCGATTTCATTCCATTTCAGTTCGGTGGGATCCTTGACCGCGGTGAGGCGAATTTTTTTGCCGTTCACCACCAGCGTGTTGCCGGACACCGAGATGTCGCCCTTGAATTTGCCGTGCACCGAGTCGTGGCGCAGCATGTAGGCCAGGTATTCCGGCTCGAGCAGGTCGTTGATGCCGACGATTTCAATATCGGGAAAATCCTGCACCGCTGCACGCAACACCATCCGCCCGATACGCCCGAAACCGTTGATGCCGACTTTGATTGCCATGACGCCTCCAGAAAATTCCGTTGAAAAACAACCTATGCCTGCAGCACACCGCGCACCGCCGCTGCAACATTTTCCGCGGTGATGCCAAAAAATTTGTAGAGTTCATCTGCCGGTGCCGACTCGCCGAAACGGTCGATGCCGATCACCGCACCTTCGAGTCCGACATATTTGCGCCAGTAATCCGTGACCCCGGCTTCGACCGCGACGCGCGGCAGATTGCGCGGCAACACACTCGCACGATAGGCGGCGTCCTGACGATCAAAAATCGAGGTGCAGGGCATGGACACCACGCGCACCGCTACACCGGCCGTGGCCAGCGCCTGCTGTGCCGCCAGTGCAATTGCGACTTCGGACCCGGTGGCGATGATCACGGCACGCGCCGCACCGCCCGTGGCTTCGGACAAGACATAAGCACCGCGATTGATATTCGCAATCTGTTCCGCATTGCGGTGCTGGAAGGCCAGGTTCTGCCGTGACAGCAGCAGGCTGGTCGGGCCGTCGCGCCGTTCGATGGCCGCGGCCCAGGCTGCCGTGGTTTCGACGCTATCGCAGGGCCGCCACACATCCATATTCGGAATCAGGCGCAGCGTCGCCGCATGTTCCACCGGCTGGTGGGTCGGACCGTCTTCACCGAGGCCGATGGAATCATGGGTGAACACGCAGACCACACGCTGTTTCATCAGTGCCGCCATACGCAGTGCATTACGCGCATAGTCGGAGAACACCAGGAAAGTCGCGTGGTAAGGAATCAGGCCGCCGTGCAGCGCGATACCGTTGCAGATCGCGGCCATGCCGAATTCGCGCACGCCGAAATAAATATAGTTGCCTCCGCCGGTCGCGCTGACGCCTTTGGAGCCGGACCACAATGTCAGGTTGGAGCCGGCGAGGTCGGCCGAGCCGCCGATCAGTTCCGGCAACGCCGGCGCAAAACCCTCGATTGCATTCTGCGAAGCTTTGCGGGTGGCGATGGATTCGGCCTTTTGCACGGTCTTCGCTATGAAGGCATCGCGATGCGCCGTCCAGCCGGCGGGCAATTCACCGCTCATGCGGCGTTTGAATTCCGCGGCCAGATCCGGAAGTGCGGCAGCGTAGCTTGAAAATTTCTGATTCCACGCGGCTTCCTGCTCAGCACCACGTTCACGCGCATTCCATTCGGCACGTACCGCTTCCGGAATTTCAAACGGCGCATACGGCCAGTTGATCGCAGCGCGCGTGGCGGCGATTTCTTCAGCGCCCAGCGGTGCGCCATGCGCGCCACCCGTATTTTGTTTTTTCGGTGCGCCCTTGCCGATCAGTGTCTTGCAACAGATCAGCGTCGGCCGCCCGGTTTCAGCCTGGGCCTGGCGGATCGCGGCGTCGACGGCATCCGTGTCATGACCATCCACACCATAGATCACGTTCCAGCCATAGGCCGCGAAGCGCTGCGGGGTGTTATCCGTAAACCATTGTTTTATTTGACTTTTTTCTGAATCGATGGAGATACCGTTGTCGTCATACAAGGCAATCAGTTTTTGCAGCTTCAGTGTACCGGCCAGCGCGCAGGCTTCATGCGACACACCTTCCATCAGGCAGCCATCGCCGAGGAATACATACGTACGGTGATCGACGACGGTGTGGCCAGCGCGGTTAAAAGTTTCGGCAAGCACGCGCTCGCTGAGTGCCATACCGACGGCGTTGGCAATGCCTTGCCCGAGCGGACCGGTGGTGGTCTCAATGCCGGGCGCCATGCCGTGTTCGGGATGGCCGGCGGTTTTGGAATGCAGCTGGCGAAAGCGTTTCAGTTCATCGATCGGCAGGTCGTAGCCGGTCAGGTGCAGCAAGCCGTAGAGCAGCATCGAGCCGTGGCCGTTCGACAATACAAAGCGGTCGCGATTGGCCCACTGCGGATTGGTGGGATTGTGGCGCAGGTGGCGCTGCCAAAGGGCTTCTGCGATTTCCGCCATGCCCATCGGCATGCCGGGGTGGCCGGAGTTGGCCTGCTGCACAGCATCCATTGCCAACGCGCGCAGCGCGTTCGCCAACTCGGGTCGGGAACTCATGGCTTGCTTGATCCTGGCGAAACGATTCTGATGAAACAGCGGGCGGAAAAGTCTTAATTATAGCGGCAGCGCCATTGCCACGGTGAAGGGGGATAAGGCTGCGACCGGCGATGCAGCGGGTCCGGTCACTCCTCGATCTTGCGTGAAGTCTTGATGCCCAGGTGTTTGAGCTTGCGATACAAATGCGTACGCTCGAGGCCCACGACATCAGCCACCCTGCTGATATTGCCGCCTTCACGGGCCAGATGGTACTCAAAATAGACGCGTTCGAAGGCGTCGCGCGCCTCGCGCAGCGGTGCGTCGAGATGCAGCGATGCAGCGGCATTCGGTGCCGCAGACTGAGGCAACGCGCGTTGAACTTCTTCCACGGCAATCTGTTCGCCGACGGCGGTATTGGCCAGAGTTTGCACCACACTGCGCAATTCTGAAAAATTGCCCGGCCAGTCATGGGTACGCAGGGCATTCAGCGCGGCTGTGCTGAAATGCCGGGGCGGCACCAGTTTCTGCTCGACCAGATCATTAAGCATGACGCCGGCGAGTTCCGGTATGTCATCACGCTGATCGCGCAGCAAGGGCAACTGGATAGTGGTCGCGCCCAGCAGTTGATAAACGCGGTCGTCATAGCCGCCCTCGGCCACCAGTTTGGACAAGGGGCGCGTCGCAGCGCATACCACGCGCACGTTATAGCGCTCAGCCTGCGACAACAACACCTGCAGACCACGCTGCTCGAGTTTGCTGAATTCGGCGACATCACGCACAAACAAAGTGCCGCCACGGGCGGCCTGCAGCAGGTCCAGCGGCGCCTCAACGGTCTGCGCGCCATGATCAACCACGTGCCACGGATTGCTCGGTACATGCAGCGCGCGCGCGCAGGCCTCGAAGGCACAGCCCGGCGCGCCCTGGATCAGCACCGGCGCGCGACCGGCAGCAATGCGCTCGAGGCGTTGTTTCAGTTCCTGGATCACCGGCGTGCGCCCCAGCATCGCCAGCGCGGCCGCGGTATGCGGCCGCTGTTCGCCGCGGGTAATTGCGCGGCCAACGGTCGTCAGCAGTTTTTGCAGGGCAATCGGCTTTTCGAGGAAATCATAGGCGCCGATGCGGGTGGCTTCAACCGCAGTGTCGATGGTGCCGTGACCCGACATCATCACCACCGGCATGGTCAGTTGCCCGCTGCTGGCCCATTCCTTGAGCAGGGTGATGCCATCGGTATCCGGCATCCAGATATCGAGCAGCACCAAGTCCGGCCGGATCTGGGTACGGAATGCGCGGGCAGCGCCTGCGTTTTCCGCGAGCTGCACATCGTAACCTTCATCGGAAAGAATTTCCGAGAGCAGTTCGCGGATGCCTACTTCGTCGTCTACTACCAGTATTTGTCGCATATTATTTGTCGCATATTGATAGTTGTGCTTCGGCTATTCAGGCGGCAGAGCGCGCTTCGGCGCCCCGACTGGTGACAGGCAGCATAATCGTCACGCGCGCGCCGTGCGGTGCCACGTTAGTGATCGTGACTTCGCCATGGTGTTCTTCAACAATCTTGCGCACGATCGACAGGCCGAGCCCGGTACCGCGCGGTTTGGTTGTCACATACGGCTCGAACGCCCGCTTCATCAGTTGTTCCGGGAAACCGGTGCCGTTGTCGGTCACTGAAAATTCTGCACATCCGTCGCGCACCCCCGTCGCGATTTCGATGTATGGCGCCTCGGTACCGGTCAGGGCATCCTGCGCATTCTGCAGCAGATTGTGGATGACCTGCCTGATCTGCGTGGCATCGCCGTGCACCGGCGGCAGCGCCGTCGCCAGATTGATTTTCATGCTCGAACCGAGTGATTCATAGAGCATCAGCACTTCACGAATCAGTGCATTCAGGTCAAGCGGTCGCAGCGCGGGCTCCGGAGTACGCGCATACTGGCTGAAAGCATCGACCATGCGTTTCAGCGCGGCCACCTGGCTGACGATAGTCTGCGTTGAGCGCACCAGGATTTCGGCATCCGCCGGCGACAGCTTGGGTTCAAGCTTCAGCTGGATGCGTTCTGCCGAGAGCTGGATGGGGGTCAGCGGATTCTTGATCTCATGGGCAAGCCGCCGCGCGACTTCAGCCCACGCCGCATCACGCTGCGCCTGCAGTAATTGCGTCACGTCATCAAACACCACGATCAGGCCGGTGTCGCTGCCCTCGCCGAAGCGTGTGCCGCGCAGCAACAACGCTTGTGTGCCGCCTTTCACTTCGCGCTCGACCTGACGCTGCCACTCCGTCGCATCGGGGCGGGCGAAGGCATCCGTTACCGCCTGCACCAGCGGTGTCAGCGTGGCGTCCATCGCCGGCCAGTCCTTCAAGGCTGCATCCAGCAGCAGCGCATGGTCGGCGCCGAGAATTTGCGCGGCACTCGGATTGGCGGAACGCAGGCGCAACCCGGCGTCAAACGTCAACACGCCCGCCGACAAATGCGCCAGTACGCTTTCGAGATAGGCCTTGGCATGAGCCACCTGCGCCTGGTTACGTTCGACACGCGCCTGTGCCTCGGCAAGTTGCAGCGTCATGCTGTTGAAAGACTGCGTCAGCTGACCGAGTTCGTCACGGCTGGCCACTGCGGCGCGGCGGCTGAAGTCGCCCTGCGCCACCGCACGCGTACCTTCCACCAGCGCGCTCAGCGGCGCTGACAGGCGATTGGACAGCACAAATGCCAGACCCAGCGAGGACAGCAAGGCGAGCAGCAGCGTCAGTGTCAGCGTGATTGCATAAAGTCGCTTCAGGCCGCGCCGTGACAACTGCAGTTCCTGGTATTCGCGGTAACCGGTTTGTACAACCTCGGCATCACGCGCCAGTTGCGCGGGCACTGCCTGCAGCAATTGCAGCACGCGGGTCTCCTCCGTCAGCGCCACCACGTTGACCGGCGCCAGCGCGCGCAAGTACAAGCCGCGCTCGGGTATAGCTTCGATTACGCTGTAGGTCTGCTGCAAACGAATCTGCCGCATCGCAGCGGCCCCCGGCCCTTCGGGCACGATGCCACTGCGCTCGTTGCCGGAAAACGCCAGCACCCTGCCACGCGGGCTGAACAGCGTGGCTTCATCGACCGCAGCCTGTTCGCGCAGTTCGTTCAGTGCGATGATGTGTTCAGATGCAGGCCGCGTCGACAGCGACAATGCCATCCGGTCGGCTTTTGCCGCCAGTTCCTTCAAGCGGCCATCGAGAGTGCCGCGGCCGAGATTGAGGCCGCTCTCCAGCGCGCTGTCCAGCCGCACTTCGAACCAGGATTCGATGCTCTGCGACACGAACTGCACGGACACACCGTAAATCAACGCGCCGGGAAGCACCGCCATCAACCCGAACAAGGCCACCAGGCGCAGCGTCAGTTTGGCGCCGAACACACCGGCTTTAAGACGTCCACGCAGGCTTACCAGTTGATACGCAACCATGCCGGCGAGCAGCACCGCGATCCCCAGGTTGACGCCCAACAGCGTCGGATAGTACTCGGAGAACAAGGCCGAGTTGGTGCTCACCGACGCCAGCAGGAATACCGCAATCACGCCGAGTGCCACGCACAGCAGCAGCAGATAACGCATGACTGCACCGGTTCGCGGCAGTTTGCCGGAAATGGTGGTCATGGCGTCACCGCCCAGCGCGCCCAATCGGAGCCGATATTCCATTCCCGGGATCCCAGCGCATTCAGGTTAAAGGGTTTGGGCAGTTGCGAAGTATCAAGCCGCAACCGCAGGCCGGCCATGTAGCTGGTGCCTTTGCTCAGCGTGCCAAGCTCCAGATCTTCCCGCCGCCGCACCTTGGTCATGATCTGCAGCGCCTCGGCCAGAGTCGGAAAATTCTGGTAGAACGCGCCTACCCCGATGCGGTACTGGCGCGTCAGCGCATTGAATTGCAGACGGTACTGCTGCTGCCGGGAAACCGCTTTATCGTTGAACCAATACCAGCGCGAACGAACCATCTCGAATTCGAGCAGGAAATAAAGCGGAATACCCTTGTGCAGCGCGTCTTCAAGCGGTGCGGACAGGATAATGTCGATATCGGCCTCGAGCAGGTAATGATCATCTGCCGTGGTGACCGTGGCTCGGCGCACGTCGATGCCATGGGTCTGCGCGGCGAGCTGCGCCGGCATCGCGAGAGCGAACGCCAGCAGCAGCGCCGCGAGCTCAAACTTTTTCCAGAAGGGCGTAGAAAAAACCATCATGCGCTGCGTCAGGAAGCAGTTGGCCGTCGATATGTTTTAAGCCGTCAGCGAGCAGCGGAAGGGAAAGTTGCCGCGCATCGGGATGACGGGCAATGAATTGTTCGACCTGCAGGTTGTTTTCTTCGCTAAAAACGGAGCAGGTTGCATACAGCAATTTACCACCACTGCCCAGCAACTGCCAAAGCGTGTCGAGAATGCGCGCCTGGCGGACGACCAGCGCCTTGATGTCGCTTTGCTGGCGCAGCCATTTGATGTCGGGATGACGACGCACCACACCAGACGCCGTACAGGGCACATCGGCCAGAATGCGATCAAAGGTCCCGGCATCACGCCATCGTTCCGGTTTTCCGGCATCAGCCTGCAGCAATCGCGCCTGCAGCGACAATCGTGTCAAATTGTCCGCCACCCGTTGCAGGCGCTCGGCGTCGATATCAACCGCCGTGAGATCAAGGTCGGCCAGTTCCAGCAGGTGTGCGGTTTTACCGCCGGGCGCAGCGCAGGCGTCAAGCACCCGCATGCCGTCCGCAACATCCAGCAGTTCGGCGGCGAGTTGCGCGCCGGCATCCTGTACCGAGGCCAGTCCGTCGGCAAAACCGGGAATTTGCGCGATCGGCCGCGGTTTGTCGATGATCAGGCCATAGTGACCCACGGGCCGTGCGGCAATCTCCGCGCCCGCCAGCAGTTCAAGATAGTCATCGCGCGACATGCGGCGTCGGTTGACCCGCAGCGTCAGCGGCGGCCGGACGTTTCCGGCCTCGAGGATTTCGCGGTAGTTCTGCGGAAATTGCGCGGCCAGCTTGGCTATCCACCATGGCGCATAGGAAAAACGTCCTGCGTCAGTGGCGGCAGCGACCGTTTCAAGTTCAGCCCGGCGGCGCAGGAAATTGCGCAATACCGCATTGACCAGACCTTGAGCCTGTGGAAACCCCAGTTGCGCGCAGGCCGGCACTGCATGATCAACGATGGTGTACGGACGCGCCTTGCTGTGGAGCAATTGGTAGAGCGCAACCTGCAGCAGGTTGCGCACCAGCGCATCCGTCGGCGGCCGGTGCAGCAACTGGCCGAGGATGCCCTCGAGAAAACCCAGGCGGCGCAACACGCCATAGGCAAGATCTTGTACCGCACCGCGTTCCTGTGGCGTCAGCGCGGATTCACTTTGCCACGTCGCTGCGAGTTCAGCATCGAGACTGCGTCCCGCCAATACGCGGGATACGGCTTCCGCCGCAAGGCACTGCACGCGCTCCATACTCAACTGGACCGCCGCAAATGATCAGGACGTGAAGCGGGCTGTAAAACGTTGCGCTGCGCAACCTCTGAATATGCAGTGCCTGACTTCAGAATATCAGGCTTCAAAACGCGTGCCTGCGTCGATGGGTGTGCCCGCCAGAAACTGCCGGGGCGCCAGTCGTTTGCCACCGGCGCGCTGCAACTCGAGCAGACGGATGGAACCGGCGTCGGTTGCAACAACAACACCATCATTGTTCGCCTGCACTACGGTGCCGGCTACGGTGCCAGAAACGGCGGTGGCCAGCTCGGCACGCCAGATTTTCAGCGTTTGTCCGTTCCAAGTCGTGTATGCGCCAGGTGCCGGATTGAACGCGCGGATCAGCCGATCGATTTCAATGGCTGGTCGCATCCAGTCGATATGCGCTTCAGCCTTGCTGATTTTGGCGGCATAGGTTGCGCTTGCGCCGTCCTGCGCCACGGGCTGCGGCTGTTCCTGCAATACGCGCAGCAGCAATTGTGCGCCGGTGGCGGCAAGTTTGTCGTGCAGGGTCTGTGATGTATCGTCGGCTGCAATCGGCACGGCCTGCGCCAACAGCATGGCGCCGGTATCCAGCCCCGCGTCCATTTGCATGATGGTCACACCGGTCTTGCGGTCACCGGCCAGGATGGCACGCTGGATCGGTGCTGCGCCGCGCCACCGCGGAAGCATCGACGCATGGATATTCAAGCAGCCACGGGTCGGTAACTGCAGCAGGTATTCGGGAATCATCAAGCCGTAGGCTGCGACCACCATGACCTCGGCGTGCAGATCCGCCAGTTGCGCAATCAGCGCGGCATCCTTCAGCGTTGCCGGCTGCGACAGCGGGAGTTGGCGGGCCAGCGCCAGTTGTTTCACCACGGAAGCCTGCGGTTTAAGGCCCCGGCCGGCCGGCCGATCGGGTTGCGTCAGCACCTGCACCACGTCATGCCCGCCGTCAAGCAGCGCTGCTAGCGCCGCGGCGGCAAACGCCGGTGTACCTGCGTAGATGATTCTCAAAGGTGGCGTTGACGCGCGGCGCGGCGATCTACATCGCCTGCCGCTGCTGCTTGAACAGCTTGGCGACGATGCGTTGTTGCTTAAGGCGGGACAGTTTCTCGACAAAAACCCGGCCGATCAGGTGATCCATTTCATGCTGTATGCAGACCGCCAGCAAGCCATCCGCTTCGAGCTTGCGTTGCTTCCCGTTTTCGTCAAGCGCGGACACCATGACTTTGGCGGCGCGCGTGACTTTTTCGAAAATCCCGGGCACCGACAAACAGCCTTCTTCGCATTCGGCTTCACCTTCGGCACTGATGATTTCCGGGTTGATAAACGTTTGCAACTGGTCTCGGGTTTCAGAAATGTCAATGACGATGACACGCAGGTGTATATCGACCTGTGTTGCAGCAAGACCAATTCCTGGTGCTGCGTACATGGAGTCAGCCATGTCTTTGATTATTTTGCGTATTTTGTCATCTACCCGCTTCACCGGCGCTGCAATCTTGTGCAAGCGCGGATCGGGGTAGTGCAATATCGGAAGTAAAGCCATGAAAAACTTGCCAATTTAATCAACTAGATGCAGAATTTAAACCAAACTCTCACGTCGGCTGCGGTTTCTTCACGAGTACGCCGGCGACGCTCACATTAAGGTGGGGCTCCACATGCGAAAAGCAATTATATCCCTGATTTTGTTGATAACTCCGGCATTGGCCGCAGTTGCCGCCACGCCCGCTGACATGCGGGATGGTGCCCCCGAGCGTTACACGGTGCAGAGAGGGGACACCTTGTGGAGCATTTCCGGACGTTACCTGAAGGAGCCGTGGCGCTGGCCTGAGCTGTGGAAAATGAATCAGGAACAGCTAAAAAATCCGCACCTGATTTACCCTGGTGACGTCATCGTGCTGGATCGCAGCGGCAGCGAAGCCAAACTGAGCCTGGTTCAGCTCGACACCACAAAACTCGAACCCAGAGTCCGCAGCGAACCCAGTGCGCGCAGTGCCGTGCCCAGCATTCTGCCGTCCGTGATTGAGCCATTCCTGTCCAAACCGATGGTGGTCGGTGCTGATGAGCTCGACGCCGCGCCCAGAATCGTCGCCACCGCGGATGACCGGGTCACGCTGGGACCTGGCGATCGCGCCTTCGTCCAGGGCATTACCAAGGATAAGGGTGACCAGTGGCAGATTTTCCGCCGCGGCGATCCGCTGGTCGATCCCGACAACAACCAGATCCTCGGTTATGAAGCCATTTACCTGGGTGAAGCCCAGGTTCGCCAGCATGGCAATGTCGCAACGGTGGAAATTACCAAATCCGTGCAGGAAATCTATCGGAATGATCGCCTCTTGCCGCTGGGCAAACAAACGCCTGTTTTTGCTTACGTGCCGCAACCGCCTAAGGCCCCGGTCAAGGGCCGCATCATTTCGACTTATGGCGGCTTGCAGGAGACGGGACCGCTGTCCATCGTGACCTTGTCGAAAGGCAGCAAAGACGGATTGGAGGTGGGCACCGTACTGGCCATCGAGCGCAGCCAGACCAGCGCACGCTACAGCCAGCGCACTGCGCCGCTGTTCGGCCGCAGCGGTTTATCCGGCAGCGACGCACCGCGCACTTATTACAGCGAAACCATTCCACCGCGCGCCACCCTGACGGAACGGGGCGAGGCCATCACCAATAAGGACATCGCACAGCTGCCCGACCAGCGCTATGGTCTGGTGATGGTGTTCCGCACCTTTGACCGCGCGTCATTCGCGCTGGTGATGGAAGCCAGCCGTCCAGTCACCGTCTCCGATTACGTAACCAATCCCTGATTGCCGCGGCGGGAGCCTGCTCCCGCTGTCAGCATCCTCCGATGTCTGTCGACGCGGATCTGGAAGTCTGGCTTCGCCTTAGCCTGCTGCCTGGGCTCGGACACCAATCCCTGCGCAAATTGCTGGTTGCGCTGGATACGCCCGCAAACATACTGGCCGCCAGCCATCGCGATCTGAGCAGTATCGTCGGCGAAAAAATCGCCATCGCCATTCGCAACGGCGGCGCCGATCCTGCAAGCTGGAGTGGCGTTGCATCCTGGCTCGAAGATCCTGCCAATCACATCCTCACGTTGGCGGATACCACTTATCCGCAAGCCTTGCTGCAAATCCCTGATCCCCCGCCGCTGATTTATGTGAAGGGACGGCTGGATCTGCTGAACCGGCCAGGGTTCGCCATTGTCGGCAGCCGCAATGCCACCGCGCAGGGCCTTGCTAATGCTGTCGCCTTTGCCGCTGCGCTCAGCAATGCCGGCCTCACCATCATCAGCGGGCTGGCGCTGGGTGTCGACGCAGCCGCTCATCGCGGCGGACTCGACGGCAGCAGCTCAACTATTGCTGTCGTCGGCACCGGACTCAATACGGTGTACCCGGCGCGCAATCGCGATCTGGCCCACCGCATTGCAGAGCACGGCACGCTGATTTCTGAATTTTCTCTAGGCACGCCGGGACTGGCGGCCAATTTTCCACGGCGCAATCGATTGATTTGCGGATTATCCCAAGGCTGTTTGGTGGTTGAAGCCGCGATATCCAGCGGCTCATTGATCACCGCACGCCTCGCCACTGATCAGGGCCGGGAGGTATTTGCGATTCCCGGATCCATACACTCACCGCTATCCAAAGGCTGTCACGCACTGATCAAACAGGGCGCCAAGCTGGTGGAATCGGCGCAGGATGTTCTGGAAGAACTGGGACTGTCGCAGCCTGTAAAACCGGTTGCCGGCGCAGCATTGGATGCCACGGACGACCATCCCCTCTTGGTGCATATCGGTTTTGATCCGGTGGATGTCGATACGCTGCAACAACGCTGCGGCTTCGCGATCGGAGCGCTCAACACCGCGCTGACCGACCTCGAACTGGCGGGATTGATCGAAGCCTTGCCCGGGGGACGCTGGCAACGCCTGTCCTGACCGTGTGTGTTGAAAAACGTTGTTGGCGCAAATGAGCCGGGCCTTCATGGTGATTTAAAACCTGCTTAATCAATAACCTGAAGGCTTGTGCGTTCGCCCGTCTCTTTTTCAAACAGACAATAATCCCGGCTTGCGCTGGCCGGGGATTGTTCTTATCATCGGGCGCTCTTTTCCACGGCGCGGCAGCCCGGCGCCCCATCTGCAGCGGTATTAATCCGCAAATTCAACGGTTTACATGGCAAAAACGCTCATCATCGCAGAAAAACCTTCGGTCGCCGGTGACATCGCGCGCGTTCTGGGCGGATTCACCAAGCATGCCGAGTATTTCGAAAACGACGACTACGTGGTGTCATCAGCAGTCGGCCATTTGCTGGAAATCGCGGCCCCCGAAGAATTCGAAGTCAAACGCGGCAAATGGTCATTCGCCAATTTGCCGGTCATCCCACCGCATTTCGACCTGAACCCAATCGTCAAAAGTGAAGCCAGGCTGAAAGTGCTGGCCAAGCTGCTGAAACGGAAGGACATCAGCAAACTGATCAATGCCTGCGACGCAGGCCGCGAAGGCGAATTGATTTTCCGTTACATCGCACAGGCGACCAATACCAAGAAACCGGTATCGCGACTGTGGCTGCAGTCGATGACGCCAGCCGCCATCCGCGAGGGTTTCACCAAGCTGCGTTCCGACGAGGAAATGCAGCCGCTGGCCGATGCTGCGCGTAGCCGCAGCGAAGCCGACTGGCTGATCGGCATCAACGGCACACGCGCAATGACCGCCTTCAACAGCAAGGGCGGCGGTTTTTACCTGACCACCGTCGGCCGGGTGCAGACGCCGACATTGATGATCGTCGTCGATCGCGAACAGAAAATCCGCAAATTCGTGCCCCGCGATTATTGGGAAGTGCGTGCGACATTCGGCGCCAAAGCCGGTGACTATGAAGGCCGCTGGTTCGATCCGGCGTTCAAACGCGACGAAAACGACGCGGAAAAACGCGAAAGTCGTCTGTGGGTCGGCAATGCCGCGGAAAAAATCGCTGAGGCCTGTCGCGGCAAAGCGGGCACCGTCACCGAGGAATCGAAACCCTCGTCGCAGCTGTCACCGATGTTGTTCGACTTGACGTCTTTGCAACGTGAAGCCAACGGCCGTTTCGGTTTTTCGGCAAAAACCACCTTGTCGATCGCCCAGGAACTGTACGAACGGCACAAAGCGCTGACCTATCCGCGGACAGACTCCAAGCACCTGCCTGAGGATTACATGGAGACGGTCAAGACCACGCTGGACGCCCTCGCTGGAGAATCAGGGTTCGGGCCGTTTGCCAAGGAAATCATCAAGGGCAAGTGGATCAAGGCGAATAAGCGCATTTTCGACAACACCAAAATTTCTGATCACTTCGCGATCATCCCGACGCCGCAGCCGCCGAAAAACCTCAACGAGGTACAGCAGAAGATCTATGACCTCGTCGTCCGCCGTTTTATGGCGGTGTTTTTCCCGCCGGCGGAATATCTGGTCACCACGCGCATCACTGAAGTTGCATCACACCAATTCAAGACCGAGGGCAAGATCCTGGTCAAACCGAGCTGGTTGGCGATTTACGGCAAGGATGAGCAGCAGGAGAGCGCTAATCTGCCGGCCGTGGCCAAGGGTGAGCGCCCGCCGGCCAATGCCGTCGACGCGATCGGGCTGGCAACACGGCCGCCCGCACGTTATTCGGAAGCGACGCTGCTGAGCGCGATGGAAGGCGCTGGCAAGCTGATCGAGGACGACGAGCTGCGTGATGCGATGGCACAGAAGGGTCTCGGCACGCCGGCAACCCGCGCCGCGATCATCGAACGGCTCATCGCCGAAAAATACATGGTGCGGGAAGGCCGCGAATTGATTCCGACGGCCAAGGCTTTCCAGCTGTTGACTCTGCTGAACGGGCTGGGCGTCAGCGAACTGACACAGCCGGAACTGACGGGGGAGTGGGAATACAAGCTGTTGCAGATGGAACGCGGCAAATTGAAGCGCACATCCTTCATGAAGGAAATCGCCACCATTACCGAGCGCATCGTCAACCGCGCCAAGGAATACAACAACGAGACCATTCCCGGTGATTACGCGACGCTGCAGACACCGTGCCCGCATTGCGGCGGGACAGTCAAGGAAAACTACCGGCGCTTCGCCTGCGAAGCCTGCGAGTTTTCGATTTCGAAAATTCCGGGCGGCCGTCAGTTTGAAATAGACGAAGTGGAGTTGTTGTTTCGTGAACGTACTATTGGACCGCTGCAGGGCTTCCGTTCAAAGATGGGCCGGCCGTTCGCTGCCATCCTGCGCATCGTGCCGGACAAGGAAAGCAACAACCTCAAACTCGAATTTGATTTCGGACAGGGGAATGATGACGAAGCTGAGGAAGTCGATTTCAGCGGACAGCAGGCGCTGGGCCCGTGCCCGAAATGCAAAGGCCAGGTCTACGAGCACGGCATGAACTTCCTGTGCGAAAACACGCCCGCCAAGAAATGCGATTTCCGTTCCGGTAAAGTCATCCTGCGCCAGGAAATCCAGCGTGAGCAGATGGAAAAGCTGCTGGCCACCGGACGCACCGACCTGCTCGACGGGTTTTTCTCCAACCGCAACGGCCGGCGCTTCAAGGCCTTCCTGGCGAAACAGCCGGACGGCAAGGTGGGATTTGAATTTGCACCGCGCGCCGCCAAGGGTGATGCCGATTCCGGCGCAGGTAAGGCCGCAAAACCAGCCAAGGCAAAAGCCGCTGTAGCGGCCAAAACCGAAACGGCAACTGCCGTGCCGGCCAAAAAACGCGCTGCTCGCAGTAAAAAATAATCAATTAAAACAAACATTTACGGCCAACATCGCGGTTGCGACCTTGGCCGTAATTTTTTGCCCTGAACGAAGCTTGTTCAGACGTCCAGATTGCGTGCACCCAGTGCGTTGGTTTCAATGAACAGGCGACGCGGTTCCACGGCATCGCCCATCAGCGTGGTGAAAATTTCATCCGCACCGATGGCATCTTCAATCTGCGTTCTCAACAAGCGGCGGGTTTTCGGATCCATCGTGGTATCCCACAATTGTTCGGGATTCATTTCACCCAAGCCTTTGTAGCGCTGGATGCCGATGCCGCGCTGCACTTCCGCCAACATCCAGTCGATCGCCTCGCGGAATTCCTTGACCGGATGCATGTGTTCGCCGCGCTTGATGTAGGCGCCTTCACCGAGCAGGCCATGCAGCATCAGTGCAGTTTTTTGAATTTGCGCATAATCTTTGCTGTGCAAGAAATCCACATCAATCATACTCTTGCGGGTAACACCATGCTGCGTACGTAAAATACGCAGCGTATACGATTCACTTTTCTCATCGAACACCGCGTCAATCTTGATGTTCTTGGCATCCTGATAAAGACCGGCCAACTCTTTTGCGCTTTTCTGCGCAGCCGCCTCGTCACTGAGATCCAGCGTCACCGGGTTGTTGAGCAAGCCGTGCAGGGCTTCCGAATCGATGATCCGGCTTTCCCGTTCAATGACCGCCTCCGCTAGCAAGTATTGATTGGCGACTTCTTCCAGCGCATCTTTAGATAACGGTTGCGTATTAGCATCGATATGCAACTCTGCTTCGGACAGAGCTTGCTTGAGCAGGTACTGCTTTAACTCATGCTCATCCTTCAGATAACGTTCCTGTTTTCCATGTTTGACCTTGTACAGCGGCGGTTGCGCGATATAAATATGTCCGCGCTCGACCAGCTCCCGCATCTGCCGATAGAAGAAGGTCAGCAGCAGCGTACGGATGTGTGAGCCGTCGACGTCTGCATCAGTCATGATGATGATGCGGTGATAACGCAGCTTGTCCGGGTTGTATTCGCCCTCGCCTATGCCGGTGCCAAGCACGCTGATCAGCGTGGTGATCTCCGTCGATGAAATCACTTTGTCGAAACGCGCTTTTTCAACGTTGAGGATCTTGCCACGCAGCGGCAGGATGGCCTGGTTTTTCCGGTCGCGGCCCTGCTTGGCGGAACCGCCCGCAGAATCACCCTCGACCAGATACAGCTCGCATTTCGACGGATCGCGTTCCTGGCAATCGGCCAATTTTCCGGACAGCCCGAAGGAGTCGAGCACACCTTTGCGGCGCGTCAATTCGCGGGCCTTGCGCGCAGCTTCCCGGGCGCGGGCAGCATCGACAATTTTGCCGCAGATGATCTTGGCATCGTTCGGCTTTTCCAACAGAAATTCCATCAGCCTCTGGCCGATGATTTCCTCGACTACCGGGCGCACTTCCGAGGACACCAGCTTGTCCTTGGTCTGCGAGGAGAACTTGGGTTCCGGAACCTTGACCGACAACACCGCGGTCAAGCCTTCCTTCATGTCGTCACCGCTGGTCTCGACCTTGGCTTTTTTCGCCTGCTCGGTCGACTCGATATAGTTATTCAGCGTGCGCGTCATGGCCGCGCGCAGACCGGTGAGATGGGTGCCGCCGTCACGTTGCGGAATGTTATTGGTGAAACATTGCATCGATTCCTGGTAGGAGTCGTTCCACTGCATGGCCACCTCAACGGTAATGCCGTCCTTGGTCCCCTGAATATGAAAGATGTTCGGATGCAACACGCTTTTCGCGCGGTTCATGTATTCGACGAAACCTTTGACGCCGCCGCTGAACGCAAATTTTTCTTCCTTGCCTGAACGCTGGTCGGTCAGGGTGATTTTCACGCCGTGGTTAAGGAAGGACAGTTCGCGCAGGCGTTTGGCGAGGATTTCATAGTGGAAATCAACGTTTCCGAAAATTTCCTTGCTCGCCAGGTAGTGCACCTCGGTGCCGCGGCGCTCGCTTTTGCCGGTCACCTTCAGCGGCGCCACGGCTTCACCCATGCGGAACTCCATCTGATGCGTCCTGCCGTCCCGGCGGATGGTCAGGCGCAGCCATTCCGACAGGGCGTTGACCACGGACACGCCGACGCCGTGCAGACCACCGGAAATCTTGTAGGAATTGCTGTCGAATTTGCCGCCGGCATGCAGCTCGGTCATCACCACTTCGGCGGTTGAGCGTTTTTCCTCGTCGTCCGGATGAATTTCGGTAGGAATGCCGCGACCGTTGTCGGCCACGCTGATCGAATTGTCAGGATGGATGATGATTGTGATTTCATCGCAATGTCCCGCCAGCGCTTCATCAACCGCATTGTCCACCACCTCGAAAACCGTGTGGTGCAGACCCGTGCCGTCGCTGGTGTCACCGATGTACATTCCCGGACGTTTACGCACCGCCTCAAGGCCCTTGAGTACCTTGATACTGTTTGCATCATATTCGTTGCCGGTGCGCTGTTCTTTTTCGCTCATTGCTTTTCTTTTCTTCCTTATTTTCCCACTTGGGTTCTTGCTTGTTTTCTGTCGGATCCCGCAGCTTTATCAGATCCGCATCGGCATGACGACATAACGGAAGTCATCGCGTCCCGGCAGCGTGATCAGCATGCTGCTGTTGGCGTCGCCGAAGGAGCACAGCACTTTGCCGGCCGGCACATTGCTGAGCACATCCAGCAGGTAGGTGACGTTGAACCCCACATCCAGGGGATCCCCGCCGAATTCAACTTCCAGTTCTTCCTGGGCTTCTTCCTGTTCGTTATTGCTGCAGGAAATGCGCAGACTGTCCTTGGTCAGCATCCAGCGTACGCCGCGGAATTTTTCATTGGACAGAATGGCTGCCCGTTGCAGTGCGCGCTGCAACTCGTCCCGGTCCAGGCTGATGCCTTTTTCGTAGTTGGTCGGAATCACCCGCTGGTAGTCAGGGAATTTGCCGTCAATGACCTTGGTTGTCAGCTCAACATCACCAAAACGGAAACGGACCTGGTTGGCATGAATGGCGATGTCGAGTGGTTCGTCACCTTCCACCAGTTGTCGCGCCAGTTCCAATATGGCTTTTCTCGGCAGGATGACTTCGCTTTTGTCCTGCTTGTCCTTGAGCCCCGTTACGGCATAACTGAGCCGGTGGCCGTCCGTGGCAACGACCTTGATTTCCTTGTCTTCGGTGATAAGCAACAGTCCATTCAGGTAATAGCGGATGTCCTGCTGCGCCATTGCGTATTGCACCAGGCCAAGCAGCTTGCGCGCAACACCCTGGGATATCTGGAAACTGCTTTGCGGCTTGCCGGGGTCCGCGAGCGCCGGAAAATCCGCAGCAGGCAAGGTTTGCAGATTAAAGCGGCTTTTGCCGGCTTTGACCTGTAAACGATTGTTGGCGACTTCGAGTGTGACTTCACTGCTATCAGGCAAGGCCCGTAGTATGTCAACCAGCTTTCTGGCGGACACCGTGACGGCAAGAGTTTCTCCGCCTTTTTTATCGAGTGGACAAGAGGTTGCAATCTGCAATTCCAGATCAGTGGCGACAAAACGCAGGCTGTCTGCAGTACGTTCAATCAATACGTTCGACAGGATCGGCAGCGTATGGCGCCGTTCAACAATTCCGGTTACTGCCTGCAGTGGCTTTAACAACGCATCGCGGGGTAATTGCACGAGTTTCATATTAGTAGTTTTTCTTTAAATATATTAATAGTAACTAATAGAAAAGGCTTTTTTCTGTTGAGAGTTGCACTTGAACCTTGAATTCAAAACAGAAATTCTGTCTTTGATTTTCTGTATTGCGCGCTAACTTCCTGTGGACAGAAAAGGATGAAAAACAGGTGGATTCGTTTTTTGCCTGGTTATGCACAAATGATGCACAGGTTTTCAACTGCGTAATACCTTCAGCAATGAACTGATATCGACGGTCATTTCGTTACTGGTACTTTTCAGTTGAGCGATTTTGCGGCAGGCATGGAGTACCGTCGTGTGATCCCTGCCGCCAAAGGCTTCACCGATGTCAGGCAGGCTCAACTGGGTCAGCTCCTTGGCCAGGGCCATCGCAACCTGTCGCGGACGCGCCACATTCCGGGTGCGTTTTTTCGAATACATCTCCGACACCTTGATCTTGTAATAGTCGGCGACGGTGCGTTGTATGTTTTCGATGCTGACTTGACGGTTCTGTGAGGCGAGTACATCGCGCAAGGCTTCGCGTGCAAGATCCACGGTGATGGGCTGCCCGGTAAAGCGGGAATAGGCCAGCACGCGCTTGAGTGCGCCCTCCAGTTCGCGGATATTGGACTGGATATGCTTGGCAATGAAAAAGGCCACATTTTCATCCAGCGTCAAACCGTCTGCTTCCGCTTTTTTGAGCAGGATGGCGACCCGCATTTCCAGTTCCGGGGGCTCAACGGCAACAGTGAGGCCCCAGCCGAAGCGTGAAATCAGCCGGTTTTCCATCCCGGAGATTTCCTTGGGATAGGTATCGCAGGTGATGATGACCTGTTTGTGCGCTTCAACCAGTGCGTTGAAGGCGTAGAAAAACTCTTCCTGTGTGCGATTCTTGCCGCTGAAAAACTGGATGTCGTCAATCAACAGCAGATCCAGCGAATGGTAGTAGCGTTTGAAATCATCAAACGCTTTGTGTTGGTAAGCCCTCACCACATCGGATACATACTGCTCGGCATGGATGTAGCGGATCTTGCTTTCCGGCGCATGCGCCCTGAGGTGGTTGCCGATAGCATGGATCAGATGGGTTTTGCCCAGGCCGACGCCGCCGTAGACAAACAACGGGTTGTATGCAGCTCCAGGTTTTTCCGCGACCTGACGGGCTGCGGCGCGCGCGAGGTCGTTGGCTTTGCCGGTGACGAAGGTGTCAAACGTAAAGCCGGGATTGAGCCTGGAAACATCGCGCACCGGCGGTGCGGGTCGGGAGATCACCGGCTCCACGGGTGCTGTGGACACCGCAACAGGCCGCGCTGATTTTTCTGCAAGGATGAGTTCAACCGTAGCGCCTTCACCCAGACGCTCGCGGGCAATTTTCAACATGGTTGCCTGAAAGCGGTCTTTGACCCAGCGCTGCACAAAACGATTGGGCGCCGTTACCGTCACGACAGCCCCGGTGATGGCGCATTCCAGTGGCTGTATCCAAGTGACAAACTGCTGTTGCCCGAGTTCTTTTGCGAAAAACGCGAGACAATGTTGCCAGAAATCGTTCATTCGTCCCTATCGGGTGTAGCAACGGCGTGGTTAACGAAAAAGCGCGAGAATGCGGGGGAATTAACCCCCGATTTTACCCCTTATTGGTGGCGGCAACAAAGGCTGCGGAGGATACGGCAACCACGACGGCAGATGGTCCGCCATCCTGAAGATTGACAGGGGGAGGCCTGTCGGGGTCTAATATTGGGTTTCCCGAAGACCAATTTAGGATCGACCATGAAGCGCACCTACCAACCTTCAAAAACGCGTCGTGCACGCACCCATGGCTTTCGTGTGCGCATGAAAACGCGCGGCGGTCGCGCTGTCATCCGTGCGCGCCGTGCCAAAGGCCGTGCCCGCCTCAGCGTTTGATCAAATCCGCAGTTTGCAACAAAAGCAGTAGCGCGCGGTCTATACGCCTGACCAAAGCGGCGCAGTTTGAAGCCGTTCTCGTCGGTGGACGCCGGTCAGGCAGCAAATGTTTCCTGGCGCGGGCGTTGCCCAATGCCGGAGACGGCCCGCGACTCGGATTGATCGTCGGCAAGAAGGCGGCACCCCGGTCAGTAGATCGTAACCGGGTGAAGCGCCTGATCAGAATCGTGCATCGTGAGTTGGCGGCAGAGCTGGATGCGCTGGATGTCGTCGTACAACTCCGGGGCAGCCCCCGCAGCAGCGATAACGCGGCATTGTTCAAGGAATTGCAGGAGTTGCTGCGCGGATTGCTCGGACCGGGCAAACAATAACCGTAGTGGCTCGGCAGAGAAAAAAAGCTTATGGATTCGCAACGGCTGGTTCTCTTCTTTGTATTCACCATGTCGGTGTTCCTGCTGTATGAGTCCTGGCAGCGCGACCATCAACAATCGCCCGCAGCCACCGCGGCATCGGCCTCGGTAACCCCGACGCCTACACCGGGGATAACCCAGGCCCAGCCCGCTGCCGGCACAGTGCCCGCTCCCAGCGCAGCATTGATTCCGAACCCGTCAGCACCGCCGGTTGCCGTTGCGGCTGATCGGGGACAGATCATCAAGGTTGAAACTGATGTTTACCGCGCGGAAATCAGCACCAGCGGCGGTGATCTGGTCCGTCTTGAACTGCTGAAGCATGGCGGCACACTGGACCGGACGAAAAACTTCCTGTTGTTTGCGCGTTCCAGTGAGCATGTCTACATTGCGCAATCCGGGCTGATCGGCAGCAACCTGCCGAATCACCAGACCGCGTATGCCGCACAGCGAACGGAATACAAGCTGGCGGATGCCGCTGCCGATCTTGAAATTCGGCTGGAAGCTGTCGGTGGCGCAAAAGCTGCGAAAATTTATCGTTTTCACCGCAACAGCTATGTCATCGATGTCGCGCATGAAGTAACCAATACCGGCGCAGCACCAGTGGAAGCTTTTGCTTATTTCCAGCTGGTGCGCGACGCGAAGCTGCCCGATGGGGATTCCGCAATGGTGCCAACCTATACCGGTGCTGCGGTGTATACCGAGAAGGACAAATTCCAGAAAGTCGCGTTCGGTGATATCGAGAAGGGCAAGGTTCCCTATCCCAAGAACGGCAACGACGGCTGGATCGGCATGCTCCAGCACTATTTCCTCAGCGCATGGCTGCCGAAGCAGGGCTCGCCGCGAGAGTTCTACACCCGGCAGATACCCCAGGGACTGTACGCGGCCGGTGTCATTATTCCGGCTGGCACGCTCGCCCCGGGCGCCAGCACGACGCTGGCGATGCCGCTATATGCCGGACCCCAGGAACAGGAAAAACTCGCGGCCCTGGCGCCCGGACTGGATCTGGCGGTTGATTACGGCTGGCTGACAGTCATCGCCGCGCCGTTGTTCTGGGTGCTGCAGTGGATCCACGGCTGGACCGGCAACTGGGGCGTGGCCATCATCATCCTGACCATATTCATCAAGCTGGGGTTCTACCCCTTGTCGGAGGCGAGTTACCGTTCAATGGCCAAGATGCGCATCGTGGCGCCGAAATTACAGCGCCTTAAAGATCAGTACGGCAACGACCGGCAGCGCATGCAGCAGGCGATGATGGAGCTCTACAAGACCGAGAAAATCAATCCGCTCGGTGGGTGTCTGCCGATCGTGGTGCAGATTCCTGTATTCATTGCGTTGTATTGGGTGCTGCTCGGCAGCGTCGAAATGCGTCAGGCACCGTTTGCGCTGTGGATCAAGGATCTCTCGGTGGCGGATCCGTTTTACATCCTGCCCATCCTGATGGGCGCAACCATGATCATCCAGACCAGGCTGAATCCGGTGCCGCCGGATCCGGTGCAGGCCAAGATCATGAAAATCATGCCGATTGCCTTCAGCATTTTCTTCTTCTTCTTCCCCGCGGGCCTAGTGCTGTACTGGCTGGTCAACAACATTCTTTCGATCGCGCAGCAATGGCACATTACAAGGGTCATGGAGCGGGCGGCGAACCAGGTCAGGCCGAAGGCCTGAGCGGCGGCATCGCGACGCGGCGCTATACTCGCCGCGCATGATTCACCGAGACATCATTGCGGCAATTGCCACGGCACCGGGTCGTGGCGGTATCGGCGTCATCCGCATTTCAGGATCACAACTCGCACGCTTCGCCGCCGGCCTGACGCCGCGCACGCTCGAACCGCGCCGTGCGTTGCTGACTTCTTTCCTCGACGCTGCAGGCCAACCACTCGACGAAGGGCTGATGCTGTTTTTCGCGGCCCCGCATTCCTACACCGGTGAAGATGTCCTCGAGTTGCAGGGGCACGGCGGACCGGTGGTGATGCGCCAACTGCTGCAGCGCTGTCTGGAGCTGGGCGCCCGATTGGCGCGGCCGGGAGAGTTCACTGAACGGGCTTACCTGAACGGGCGCATGGATCTGACCCAGGCCGAGGGCGTTGCCGATTTGATCGAAGCGTCGACGAATTTGGCCGCCCGAGCTGCCATGCGTTCTTTGCAAGGTAATTTTTCTGAATTAATACAACAGCTTACGAACAAAATTATCGCTTTGCGCACATTGCTCGAAGCGACACTGGATTTTCCCGAGGAAGAAGTCGAGTTTCTGACGGCCGGTCGCGCGCAACAACAATTGACAGCGGTTCGTGAGCAACTGGATGCGACGTTGCTGGCAACCCGCCAAGGCAGCTTGTTGCGCGAGGGAATCCAGGCGGTCCTGATCGGTGAGCCCAATGTTGGCAAATCGAGCCTGCTCAACCGTCTGGCTGGTGAGGAAGTGGCCATCGTCACTGAAGTTCCGGGGACAACCCGGGATGCGGTTCGCGAGCAAATTGATATCGACGGTTTGCCAGTGCACATCATCGATACTGCTGGCCTGCGTGAAACCACGGATGCTGTCGAGCGTATCGGTATCAGTCGGACTTGGGCCATGATTGAAAAAGCCGATCTGGCGCTGCTGGTGTCTGATGCCGGGCGGGAGAATGACAGCGCCAACCGCGCGATCATCGATCGCCTGCCGGCTGGCCTGGCGCGCATCCGGGTTAAAAACAAAATCGATCTGGCCCGATGCAAGGCAGGACGGGAGCGGATTGAAAACGAAGATCAGGTCTGGGTCTCCGCAAAAACCGGGGAAGGCCTGGAATTGCTGAAACAGGCGATTTGGGATCAGGCGGGCTGGCATCCCTCGGGTGAGGGCGTATTCACCGCCCGGACGCGCCATATCGAAGCTTTGCAGGTCGCACAGCGTCATCTGGCCGCAGCGGCTGGGGTGACCGACCGCCTCGAACTGTATGCCGAAGAATTGCGGCTGGCGCATGAGGCGCTGGGTGGCATTACCGGGGAATACACGCCGGATGACCTGCTGGGTGAAATTTTCTCGAAATTCTGCATCGGTAAGTGAGCGCCGGGCGGTAGTTTCACGTGAAACAATCCTGAGCCGGCGACTGCCGTTCTGAGCTGTGGTTTCACGTGAAACATCCCTTTCGGCAGCGCCTGCACCTTTCGCTGCACAGCAAAATTACGCTATCATGCGCGCCCGACCCCGGAGTCTCCTGGGTTCCCCGGCAGTGCGGCGCAAAATGACGCAATACCCTGAAAAATTTGATGTAATTGTCATCGGCGGCGGTCACGCCGGCGCCGAAGCGGCGCTCGCCAGCGCGCGCATGGGCTGCCGTACGCTGCTGCTGACGCACAGTATCGAAACGCTGGGCCAGATGTCCTGCAATCCGTCCATCGGCGGCATCGGCAAGGGTCATCTGGTCAAGGAAGTCGATGCGCTGGGTGGAGCCATGGCGGCCGCGACGGACGAAGCGGGCATCCAGTTTCGCATCCTCAACTCACGCAAAGGCCCTGCGGTGCGGGCCACCCGGGCCCAGGCGGATCGCGTGCTGTATCGCCGCGCCATCCGTGGCCGCATCGAGCAGCAAGTCAATCTGCTGGTATTCCAGCAAGCCGTAGACGATCTGGTAGTGCAGGGTGATCGGGTGATTGGTGTTGTGACCCAGATCGGTCTGCGCTTTGATGCACAGAGCGTGGTGCTGACTGCGGGTACTTTCCTGTCCGGCCTGATCCATATCGGTCTGGAACATCATCAGGGTGGCCGAGCCGGCGATCCGCCATCGGTCAGCCTGGCTGCGCGGCTGCGCGAACTGAAGCTTCCGGTGGGCCGTTTGAAAACCGGAACACCACCGCGCATCGACGGCCGTACTATTGATTTTGCGCAACTCACCGAACAACCGGGCGATGACCCGGCGCCGGTGTTTTCATTCCTCGGTCGCCGCGAACAGCATCCGGCGCAGATGTCGTGCTGGATCACCCACACCAATGAGCGCACGCACGATGCCATTCGCAGCGGACTCGATCGCTCGCCGATGTTCACCGGCGTCATCGAAGGTGTCGGTCCGCGTTACTGTCCGTCGATCGAAGACAAGATCCATCGCTTCGCCGACAAGTCATCACACCAGATTTTTCTCGAACCCGAAGGCCTGACGGTCTCCGAGTATTATCCCAACGGCATATCGACCAGTCTGCCGTTCGACGTGCAGCTCGCGGTCGTGCGCTCGATCCAGGGACTGGAACACGCGCACATCACGCGGCCGGGTTACGCCATTGAGTACGATTATTTCGATCCTATTGGGCTAAAAGCGTCACTGGAAACCAAGACCATCGCCGGCTTGTTTTTTGCCGGCCAGATCAACGGCACCACGGGTTATGAAGAAGCTGCGGCGCAGGGTTTGCTGGCGGGCATCAATGCCGCGTTGCAAGTCAGCGGAAAAGCAGCCTGGTCGCCGACGCGTGATCAGGCGTATCTGGGCGTGCTGGTCGACGACCTGATCACCCGCGGTGTATCCGAGCCGTATCGCATGTTCACCAGCCGCGCTGAATATCGTTTGTCCCTGCGCGAAGACAACGCCGATTTGCGCCTGACCGAAACCGGGCGGCGCCTGGGTGTGGTGGATGACCAGCGTTGGGAGGTGTTTGCACGTAAACGCGACGCAATTGCCGAGGAGCAGGAACGGCTGAAATCAGTCTGGGTGAACCCGCAAATACTGGCTGCCGAACAGGCGACACAGCTGCTTGGTAAACCGCTTGAACGTGAGCATTCACTTGCAGATCTGCTGCGGCGTCCGGAGTTGACTTACACCGCGCTGATGACCCTGCCGGGCGCAGGTCCGGGAGTTGCCAATGTACAGGTGGCCGAGCAGGTGGAAATCCAGGCCAAGTATCAGGGCTACATCGAACGCCAGAAAACAGAAATCGAACATCGCGCGCAACAGGACGATCTGCGCTTGCCGGCGGATCTCGATTACGCGCAGGTACGCAGTCTGTCGATCGAAGTCCAGCAAAAACTCAATCGTGCAAAACCCGAAACCATCGGCCAGGCCTCACGCATTTCCGGTGTCACGCCGGCGGCGATTTCGGTGTTGCTGGTGCATCTGAAACACGCGCACGGCGCATTGCAGAAAAGCGCATGAGTCTCGCTGGTGAGCTGGCTGCAGGCATCGCCGCACTGGAATTGGATATCTCGCCCGATGCGCAGCAGCGCATGCTTGATTATCTGCTGCTGATCGAAAAATGGAACAAGGCTTACAACCTGACCGCCGTGCGCCAGCCGGCGAAAATGCTGACGCATCACCTGCTCGATTCGCTGTCGGTGTTACCGCATGTACGGGGCCTGCGTGTGCTTGATGTCGGCAGCGGTGCTGGACTGCCCGGCATTCCGCTGGCCTTGGCGCAACCGAAATGGAGGCTCACCCTGCTCGATTCGAATCATAAAAAAACCACCTTTCTGCGTCAGGCGATGATTGAACTCAAGCTGACCAATGTCGATGTGGTTTGTGATCGCGTCGAGACCTGGACATCACCGCAGCCGTTCGACACCGTGGTGTCGCGCGCATTTTCAGACTTGCCGGAATTTCTGAGTTTGGCCGGAAGGTTGTGCGCCAAAACCGGCGTGGTCGTGGCGATGAAAGGTATTTATCCGCATGAGGAGCTGGCCCAGGTGCCCAAGAACTTCCAGTTATGCAACGTGGTGTCGCTGAACGTGCCGGGACTGGGCGCGGAGCGCCATGCTGCAGTACTGCAGCCAGTTTGATGCTATGACCCGCATCATTGCCATTACCAACCAGAAAGGCGGCGTCGGTAAAACCACCACCGGCGTCAATCTGGCGGCGAGCCTCGCCGCGACGCATCGCCGCGTGCTGCTGGTCGATCTCGATCCGCAGGGCAATGCGACTATGGGCAGCGGTATTGACAAGCGCAGCCTGCCGGTGACGGTGTACCACGTACTGCTGGGTGAAAAACAGATTGCCGAAGCACTCCAGCGTGCAGCGGCAGGTTACGACGTGTTGCCGTCGAACCGCGAACTGGCCGGCGCCGAAATCGAGTTGGTCGACATCGATCACCGCGAAACCCGATTGAAGGAAGCGCTGCAGACGGTTGCTGCCGATTACGATTTCATCCTGATCGATTGTCCGCCGGCACTGAACCTGCTGACGGTGAACGGACTGACGGCAGCACAGGCCGTGATGATTCCGATGCAGTGCGAGTACTACGCGCTGGAAGGGTTGTCGGATCTGGTCAGCACCATCAAGCGCGTGCGCGAACACCTGAATCCCGATCTGGAAATCGAAGGCCTGCTGCGCACCATGTACGACCCGCGTAATACGCTGGCGCAACAGGTGTCCGCGCAATTGATGCAACACTTCGGCGACAAGGTGTATCGCACGGTGATTCCGCGCAATGTGCGATTGGCGGAAGCGCCCAGCCATGGATTGTCGGCGCTGGAGTTCGATCGTCCCTCGAAGGGCGCGCAAGCCTACCTGGCGCTGGCCGGTGAGCTGCTGAACCGCAGCGCTAAAGTCACATGAATCGTAAGCATTTGATTTTAAAGGATTTTTATGGTTAAGCTCAAAGGGTTGGGGCGCGGCCTCGATGCCCTGCTCGGTGGCGATACAGCGTCGCCGCGCGCCAGCAGCGGTAATGCTGTCACCACTTTGCCGATTGCTGCGCTGCAGCCGGGCAAATACCAGCCGCGTTCGCGGATGGACCAAGACGCGTTAAATGCGCTGGCGGTGTCGATCAAAGCCCAGGGCATCATGCAACCGATCCTGGTGCGGCCAGTGGGCGGCGGCAACCATGAAATCATCGCCGGTGAACGACGCTGGCGCGCCGCGCGCATCGCCGGGTTGAGCAGCGTGCCGGTGCTGGTGCGTGATGTGCCCGACCAGCAGGCGCTGGCGGTGGCGTTAATTGAAAACATCCAGCGCGAAGACCTCAATTCACTGGAAGAAGCCACCGGTATCGAGCGCCTGATCAATGAATTCGCATTGACCCATCAGGCGGTGGCCGATGCCATTGGCAAATCGCGCGCGGCCGTGACCAACCTGCTGCGCCTGCTGGAACTGGCACCGCCGGTCAAAACGCTACTCGGCGAAGGGCGCATCGAAATGGGCCATGCGCGCGCGCTGCTGGCCCTGCCGGCGGTGCGCCAGGTCGAACTGGCCAACGAAGCTGCCGCCAAAGGCCTGTCAGTGCGCGAGGTCGAGCAGCGCGTCGCGGCAATGCTGACTGCGCGCAGCGGTGCCCGCACCCGACCGGCCGCAGACCGCGATGTGTTACGCCTGCAGGAAACCCTGGCCGAGAAGCTGGGTACCCGCGTGCAGATAAAGGCCAAACGCAAAGGCAAGGGCAGTTTGGTGATCGACTACGGCAGCCTCGACCAGCTGGACGGGCTGATTACCCGGCTTACGGGCGAGAAGCGTTAATGGTGCGGCGCAGAATGGTTTGACGCGGTAGCGGCCTAACCATTAAAATTCCACGGTTTGCAGGGGCCGTCCGGGTGTTATTACGCATCGACAGCAAGCCCATGCGCAGCGCCATGCGCTGGCAGATTTATGCCACCGCGGGATTGGGGCTGCTGGCAGGACTGTTGTTCGGCGTGCATGGCGCGGTTTCAGCGGTGCTGGGAGGCATCCTCAACCAGATCGCGGATTTGGCTTACGCGGTGCTGGTCTCCGGTAGCAGAGTCAGGACAGCGGGCAATACCTTGCGTGCGCTGTTCCGGGCCGAAGCGGCCCGCATCATTTTGATCGTGTTGCAGATGGGATGGGTCCTGACGACCTACAAAGCGGTCGTGCATCCGGTGTTTTTCATAGCGTTCGCTGTTTCGGTGGTGGTGTTCCGAATGGCGATTTTGGTCAAAGAATAAGTCGTTAATCGTATCAGGGGCAAGCAGAGATGGCCGCAGGACAGGAACTGACGCCGACCAGCTATATTGGTCACCACCTGACCAACCGTACGGTTTCCTTGGGCGATAGCCCGTTCTGGACGCTGCATCTTGATACGTTCCTGACCGCGTTCACGCTTGGCGTCATCGGCTTCGGCCTGCTGTGGTGGGTGGTGCGTGGCGCCACTGCCGGCGTGCCAAACAAGCGCCAGGCCTTCGTCGAAATGCTGATCGAATTCGTCGATGATCAGGTCAAAGGCATTTTCCACGGCAACCGTGCTTTTGTCGGGCCGCTGGCGCTGACGGTGTTCGTCTGGGTGCTACTGATGAACGCCATGGATTTTATCCCGGTCGATCTGGTGGCGTGGTTTACCGGCAATGTGCTGCAGCAGCATGAATGGAAACCGGTGCCGACTTCCGACATCAACACCACCTTCGCGCTGGCGCTGTCGGTTTGGCTGCTGATGCTGTTCTACAACGTCAAGGTCAAAGGGATCGGCGGCTGGACCCATGAACTGTTCTGCACGCCGTTCGGTGGCCACCCGCTGCTGTGGATTTTCAATTTCCTGTTCAACCTCGTTGAATATATTTCGAAGCCGCTGTCCCATTCGCTGCGGCTTTACGGCAACATTTACGCCGGTGAAATCATATTCATGCTGCTGTGGATGTGGGCTGCGACAGGATTGGTAGGTTCGATGTTCGGCGGCGTGCTGGCGCTGGGGTGGGCAATTTTCCACATTCTGATTGTTGTGCTGCAGGCCTACATTTTCATGATGCTCACCGCCGTCTATATGGCGATGGCGCACGAAAGTCATTAACCAAGCCACCGTTTTTATTTGATAGTTATATAAGGAGATTCTGATGGAAAAACTGCAACTTGTTGCGATGATCCAGGCGTATACCGGTATCGGTATCGGACTGATGATCGGTCTGGGTGCCGCCGGCGCATGTATCGGTGTGGGCATCATGTGCAGCCGCTTCCTCGAGGGCGCTGCGCGCCAGCCGGAACTGATGCCGCAACTGCAGGCCAAGGTGTTCCTGCTGCTCGGCCTGATCGACGCCTCGTTCATTATCGGCGTCGGCCTCGCACTGTGGTTCGCCACCGGCAATCCTCTGCTCGCCAGTCTGAACTAATGAACTATTGATTTTTCCAAAAACATGACAGCCTCGCCAGAGGCATGTTTTTGTCATTATTTATGCAATTTTCAATAAGCAAGCAAGGTAAAGGTTGTTACGAACCGCTGTCCGTAGGGGAAAGTCATGAACCTGAACGTCACGATGATTGCGCAGGCAATCACGTTTTTCGTTTTCATCCTGTTTTGTGCCAAGTTCATCTGGCCGCCGCTGATCCGAGCGCTGGAAGCCCGTCAGAAGCAGATAGCCGACGGACTGGCCGCCGGCGAAGAAGGCCGGCAGTCGCTGGAGCGTGCAGCAAAGGATGCTGATGCGGCAATCGCACAGGCGCGCGGTCGCGCCAGTGAGATCGTCGCGCAGGCCGAGAAACGGGTCAGCCAGATGATCGAAGAGGCGAAATCCACGGCCAAGGTTGAAGGTGACCGGCTGGTCGCCGGCGCCAAGGCCGAGATCGAGCAGGAAGTTTCGCGCGCCAAGGAAATGCTGCGCACGCAGGTGGCCACGCTGGCCGTGGCCGGTGCTGAACAAATCCTCAAGCGCGAAGTTGATGCCAAGGCGCATGCCGAGATGCTCGCGGCCATGCAGCGTCAACTGTAAGAAGAAACAGTAAGAAGAAATAGTAAGAGATATATACGGATAAATGCGGGATAAATACGGAAAACCATGGCTGAACCGGTAACCATCGCGCGACCCTACGCTGAAGCGGTGTATAAACTCGCCCGCGAGAAAAACGCGCTGGCGCAGTGGGCGGATGCGCTGGCCAATCTCGATGCCGTGGTTGGCGACACTCGCGTGCAGGCCATCATCAGTGATCCGAACGTCAGCGCTCAGCAGCTCGAAGGGTTGGTGCTGGGCGTGATCGGCGACAAACTCGATGCTGGTGTCGCCAACGAGGCGCGCAACTTCATCCAGGTGCTGGTGCAGAATGGCCGGCTGGAACTGATGCCGCATATCCGCGGTGTTTACGAAAGCCTCAAACGCGAGCATGAAGGCACCCTCGAAGCGAGCGTGATTTCAGCATTGCCGATCAGCGCCGAGCAGTTAAAGGCGCTGGTGGCCACGCTGGAAACCAAATTCAAGCGGAAGATCACGGCGAAGGTCGAGATTGATCCGCAATTGATCGGCGGCGTGAAAATCGTCGTCGGCGACAAAGTCATCGATGCAACGGTGCGTGGCAGGCTAGATGCGATGGCCACCGCGCTTACCCACTAGGAGTAACACATGCAACTCAATCCTTCCGAGATCAGCGAACTCATCAAGAGCCGGATTCAGAATCTGGGCGGCAATGCTGAAGTGCGCACCCAGGGCACGGTGATTTCGGTGACCGACGGCATCTGCCGCATCCATGGTCTGGCAGACGTGATGCAGGGCGAAATGCTGGAATTCCCGAAGAACACCTTCGGCCTTGCGCTGAACCTTGAACGTGATTCGGTCGGCGCGGTGATTCTGGGTGCCTACGAGCACATTTCCGAGGGCGACATCGTGAAAACCACGGGTCGCATTCTCGAAGTGCCAGTGGGTCCGGAGTTGATCGGTCGCGTGGTGAATTCACTCGGCGAGCCGATCGATGGCAAGGGCCCGATTAACGCCAAGATGACGGACGTCATCGAAAAAGTGGCGCCGGGCGTGATTGAGCGTAAATCGGTGTCGCAGCCGGTGCAGACCGGGCTGAAATCGATCGATGCCATGGTACCCGTCGGCCGCGGCCAGCGCGAACTGATCATCGGCGACCGCCAGACCGGCAAGACCGCGGTGGCGCTGGACGCGATCATCAACCAGAAGGGCAAGGATCTGTTTTGCATTTACGTTGCGATCGGCCAGAAGGCATCGTCGGTCAAAAACGTGGTGCGCAAGCTCGAAGAACACGGCGCGATGGAATACACCATCGTCGTTGCTGCAACGGCCTCCGAGTCCGCCGCGATGCAGTTCATCGCGCCCTACTCCGGCTGCACCATGGGCGAATATTTCCGTGACCGTGGTCAGGACGCACTGATTATTTACGACGACTTGACCAAGCAGGCCTGGGCTTATCGCCAGGTGTCGCTGTTGCTGCGCCGGCCACCCGGCCGCGAAGCCTACCCTGGCGATGTGTTCTACCTACACTCGCGGTTGCTGGAGCGTGCGGCGCGGGTCAATGAAGAATATGTCGAAAAATTTACTAAAGGCGCCGTCAAGGGCAAAACTGGTTCGCTGACCGCGCTGCCGGTCATTGAAACCCAGGCCGGCGACGTGACGGCGTTTGTGCCGACCAACGTGATCTCGATCACCGACGGCCAGATCTTCCTCGAAACCGACTTGTTCAACGCCGGTATTCGTCCTGCAATCAACGCCGGTATTTCGGTGTCGCGCGTCGGTGGCGCTGCGCAGACCAAGGTCATCAAGAAGCTGGGCGGCGGCGTGCGCCTGGCGCTGGCGCAGTACCGCGAACTCGCAGCCTTCGCGCAGTTCGCATCCGACCTCGACGAAGCCACCCGCAAGCAGCTGGAGCGCGGTCGTCTGGTCACGGAACTGATGAAACAGCCGCAGTACGAACCGCTGCAAGTGTGGGAAATGGCGTTGACACTGTTTGCGGTCAGCGGCGGCTACCTCGACGATGTAGACGTCAAAAAGGCGCTGGCGGCCGAACGTTCGATGCGCGATTACATCAAGGCCAAGTTCGGCGATCTGGTGAAACGCATTGAAGACACCAAAGACCTGTCCAAAGATGACGAAGCGCTGTTGACGGCGGCGATCAAGGACTGGAAGCAGAACGGTTCGTATTGATAAGTTGCAATAAGTTCGCCCCTAATTGATTAAATAATTATTTAAAATCAACAGCTTATAATATGGCCGGCTCGAAGGAAATTCGTACCAAGATCAAGAGCGTGCAAAACACGCGCAAGATCACCAAGGCGATGGAAATGGTCGCGGCCTCGAAAATGCGTCGCGCGCAGGAACGCATGCGCATGTCGCGGCCGTACGGCGAAAAAATCCGTAACGTTGCTGCGCATATCAGCCATGCCAATCCGGAATACCGCCATCCCTTCCTGGTTTCGCGCGACTCGGTCCAGCGCATCGGCCTGATCGTGGTCACCACCGACAAGGGTTTGTGCGGTGGTTTGAATACCAACGCCCTGCGGCTGGCGTTGAACAAAATCAAGGAATGGGAAGCGCTGGGCGAAGAGATCGAAGTCTGCACGCTCGGCAACAAAGGCCTGGGGTTTATGCAGCGGCTCGGGGCCAACGTGGTAGCACAGGTCACAGGTCTCGGCGACAAGCCGCAGATGGACAAGCTGATCGGCGCGCTGAAGGTGATGCTCGACGGTTATACGCAGGATCGTTTTGACCGGCTGCTCATTATTTATACCAAGTTCGTCAACACCATGAAACAGGAGGCGGTGGTCGAACAGTTGCTGCCATTGTCGGGTGATACGCTGGGCGTGCCTGAAGGTTCCTGGGATTACATCTATGAGCCGGACGCCAAATCGGTTCTCGACCAGGTGCTGACTCGTTATGTCGAGGCGCTGATCTATCAGGGTGTGGCCGAGAACATGGCCTCCGAACAATCGGCGCGCATGGTGGCGATGAAGTCAGCCTCGGACAACGCCGGCAAAGTGATCGACGAATTAACACTGATTTACAACAAGTCGCGACAGGCTTCGATTACCAAAGAGTTGTCGGAGATTGTCGCCGGCGCAGCTGCGGTTTGATGCTGCCGCGTGATCTGATTGTTACAAAATCTGATTGTTTGACGAAATTTTGATTTAGGGATTGATCATGAGCCAGGGAAAAATCGTTCAGTGCATCGGCGCGGTGATTGACGTCGAGTTTGCCCGTGACCAGATGCCGCATATTTATGACGCGTTGAAAATGGAAGGCACAGATCTGACGCTGGAAGTGCAGCAGCAGCTCGGCGACGGCATCGTGCGCACCATTGCGCTGGGTTCCTCTGACGGCATGCGCCGCGGCATGATGGTGACCAACACCAAAGCGCCGATCATGGTGCCGGTCGGTCCGAAAACACTGGGCCGAATCATGGATGTGCTGGGCCGTCCGATCGACGAGGTCGGTCCCATCGGCGCTGAAAAAACCATGTCCATTCACCGCACAGCGCCGACCTACGAGGAACTGTCGCCATCGACGGATCTGCTCGAAACCGGCATCAAAGTGATTGACCTGGTCTGCCCGTTCGCCAAGGGCGGCAAGGTCGGTCTGTTCGGCGGCGCCGGTGTCGGCAAAACCGTGAACATGATGGAACTGATCAACAACATCGCCAAGGCGCACTCGGGCCTGTCGGTGTTCGCCGGTGTCGGTGAGCGCACCCGCGAAGGCAACGACTTCTATCACGAGATGATGGACGCCGGCGTCGTCAACAAAGAGGACCTGTCAAAATCGAAAGTGGCGATGGTCTACGGCCAGATGAACGAACCGCCGGGCAACCGCCTGCGCGTGGCACTGACCGGTCTGACCATGGCCGAAGCGTTCCGCGACGAAGGCCGTGACGTGCTGTTTTTCGTCGATAACATTTATCGTTACACACTGGCCGGTACCGAAGTCTCGGCGCTGCTGGGCAGGATGCCGTCAGCGGTGGGTTACCAGCCGACGCTGGCCGAAGAAATGGGTCGGCTGCAGGAACGCATTACTTCGACCAAGACCGGCTCGATCACCTCGATCCAGGCGGTGTATGTGCCGGCGGATGACTTGACCGATCCCTCGCCCGCCACCACCTTCGGCCATCTGGATTCGACCGTGGTGCTGTCGCGTGACATCGCGTCACTGGGTATTTATCCCGCGGTGGATCCGCTGGATTCGACCTCGCGCCAGTTGGACCCGCATATCGTCGGTGAAGAGCACTACAA
>JAYUYQ010000041.1:0-7559 GCA_043752435.1 Betaproteobacteria bacterium | reverse complement strand
CCTGCGGCCCCGCCGCGGCAACGAGCACACCGGCCAGTGCCGGCCCCACGGCGCGCGCAAGATTGATACCCAGACTGTTCAGCGCAATCGCCGCCGGCAGTTGCGCGCGCGGCACCAGTTCCGGCACGGTTGCCGCCCATGCCGGCGTGTTCAGCGCGGCGCCGCAGGCCAGCGCAAAGGTTAACGCCAGCAGCGCCCAGGCATTGATCCAGCCCAGCGCCGTGACCACCGCCAGCAGCACCGCAACAATCAGCATCCATAGTTGCGTAAAAATCAGGTAACGCCGGCGGTCGACAATGTCAGCCAGTGCACCGCCCGGCAACGCCAGCAGGAATATCGGCAGCGCAGCGGCGGCCTGCACCAGCGACACCATCACCGGATGCGGGTCGAGGGTGACCATCAGCCAGCCGGCGCCGACCTCGTGGACCCAGGTGCCGATGTTGGAAATGACCGTGGCAATCCACAGCGCGCGGAACAACGGTTGGCGCAGTGGTGACCACGCGGACGGCGGCAAATTATCGGCTTGCGGATCAGTCATGAGGGGTCAGCAGACGAGCCCCCATCATAATCGAGCGCAAGGCCCTGTAAATCGGCGCAGCCCACAGGTTCAGAGCGATGTTGCATCGATACGCCTTCGCTACATTCATCTGGGCGGCAGGCGGATGCTCGTGAGATCAGTGCCGACGACGATGTTTCCAGTAAATCCACCCTCTTGGACCGATTTGCGGTAATCAGCTTCGGTCAGGGCGCCGCCCGGCAGCTTGTACGGCCCCTGCCGCTCCGCGCCGAGCGGCGGGATCAGATGGGTGAGCATTAAATGTTTTGCGCCGGCCCGCTTCGCCATGGCACCCAGATCAGCAGACGTGCTCTGGCGAAAATAAATCGGTGGCGGCATGCCGCTGCCTTTGTCCGGCGCCATGACCGGGTGAATCGCCGAATGCACGATCACATCGACGCCCCTGGCCAGCCTCTTGACCTGCTCCGAGGTCGAGGAGGCTCGCGGTGGCGCAAACACGTCGTTACCGGCGTCGCCGCCAATCACGACGCTGCCGGCGGGGGTGTCCACGCGATAGGAGGCATGCCCCGGAATGTGCGTCGAGCGGATCGCGCTGACTTTGACATCGCCAGAAGACCAGACCACCTGCGACTCGTCTTTGGGCTCGAAAACCACAGAGTTGAGCAAGGCGGCCGGGCCGCCCTCGGGACGTGCCTTGTCTTCCGAGTGCCGCTGGGAGATCTCACCGGACTGCCGGTAGGCGTCGCCAATATGCGCCGCGAATTTCCCGCAACTGACGGTATGTCCCTGCGGCGACGATTGATCGGAGCTGCAGACCACGTCGAGCTTCGGCCCCTTGGAACTGAAGTGCCAGCGCAGCTGCACCAGGTCGGCGAAACCATCGGCGTGATCCGAATGCATGTGCGTAAAAAACACCGCGTTGATCTGTGCCGGCGTCACGCCGAGCTGCGACAGGCGCATGCTGGTTCCGCGCCCTGCGTCAAACTGCAGTTTCACCGCGCCGCAATTATTGCCGTCGTCGCCGTAGCGCACCAGCGTTCCGGCGCCGGCGAGCCCGTTAAAAGCAGAGGGGCCGCCCTGGGTGCCCGTCAAAGTCACAATGAGACAGGGTGCGGCTGAAACGGTTGATGCCGGACCTGCGAGCCAGAAGATTGCTGCCAGTGCGAGCGAAATCGGGAATTGCTTCATGTTGATTACTCCCCTCAAAAATTCACATTGCAGCAGCGCTGCAGGTGAATCAGGCGGATGCCTGCCGGTTTTTTAAAAAGGCATCAAACTCGCCCTGTTTGGCCGACAGCGTTTTCAGCCAGCGCTGGCCGCCGAATGTGAAGCCGATCCAGTAGCCGATTTCGACGATTTCAGCCTCGGAGAATTCGCCTTTCAACTGCGTCCACAGCGTGTCATCGGCCTGATTGGGGTCATACATGATGGCGTCGGCGTAGCGAAGCGCGATCTTTTCCCGATTCGTAAACTTCGCGGACTGCTCGTACTTGAGCAATTCGTACATCCTGTCATTCTCATCCAGCGCGGACCGCGCTGTTCCCTGGTTGCTTCAGTAGCCGCATTCAATGGTATGCGCGACGTAAGCCCTCAACAGCTCTTTGAGCTTGTGTTCGACAACACCCGCGCCGTTGTCAAACAGCATTTCCCGCGTCAGCGTGAATGAGCGCATGACATCCGGCTGGTGCGCGCGGATCGCCTGGTTTTCAGGGCCCGGGCGCCCGGCGGCGACTGCAGCGTCGAGCCAACCACGGATTTGCGGATCGGCAATGGTCTTCGGATCAACGTAACTTAAACGCGCCATCATCTGTCTCCCTGTTTCTGTCGGAAAATTGGTGCTTGCAGTGGAAGATTTTTTTACGCCCGGGCAGCCAGTTTGACGGGCGCGTCCGCGAGCAGGCGCATCAACTCGGCTGCGCCGCGGCGCGCTTCATCCCGCGTCGCTGATTCTGCGGCAACCGCATCGCGCCTTTGGATCGCCGACCAGATGGCCTGCATCCCCTCGGCGGCTTCCTGCGACCGGCCGGGTGAGCGTTGCGGGTGGGTGATGCCGATGGCGCGCCACAGCCGGATGCGCGCATGCAATGTCGCGAGCATGGTGGACAGCGACTGGCTGCCTGCACCTTCGGCGAGAATGTCGTAAAAGCGGTTTTTACCCTCAAGGGCGCCGGCAGGATCCCCGGCCTTGTAGGCGGCAATGGCGTCTGCTACGGCCCTGCCCAGCAGTTGCAGGTTTTTGTCGCTGGCTTTTTCCGCGAAAGTTCGCGCTGCGAGCCCTTCAAGGACGGCCCGGATTGCGTACAGCTCCTGTATTTCGTCCTTGCTGAGCTCCCGCACGATGGGGCCGCGATTGGGGATCACCGTAATCAGTCCTTCGGATTCAAGTTGCCTGAAGGCTTCGCGCAGTAGGGTGCGCGAAACCCCCAGGCTGACCGTCAACTCCCGTTCCGTGAGCCGTTGCCCGGGGAGGAACTGGCCATTGATGATGGCCTGGCGTAATGCATTCTCAACCTGCTGACGCAGAGGGGCGGCGAGTTTGGCGATTTCGAGCATCAGCGGAACCGGTATGGTGTTTATGCATTGAATTATTGTCAGACAATAAGACAATCCATGACAAAACACAACTGCCAAAAAATAGCTTCCCGACATACCACGGTTGCATTACCTGATGTGAGCCACACATGTCAGTCGAACAGGAAAACATCCACTGCACCACCCGCTCCTATCCACGCCTCAAGCCCGCCTTCCAACGGACGCACCCGGTGGAAACCCCGGTCCATCAGCATGCGGGCGACACGCGCCGCGCTGGCTTCATTGGGTCAACTGCAATAAACCACCACATCGCGGTCCGGGGGAATGTCAGGCAACGCGGCAGCGACATCGACCAGGTTCACGGCGACTGCACCCGGTATGCGCCGGGGATCGAGCCTGCGCACTGCGTCCGAGCGCACATCGACCACTACCGGCGGAATTTCACCTCGCAACAATTCCTGCAGTTCCTGCACCGTCATCCGCGCCGCCCGCAGCATGCGCAGGAAGAGATAACGCTGCACGGCCTTGAGCGCGACATAAGCTGCGATCACCGCGCCGAGCATCAACAATGCGCCGGCGCCGAGTTCGGTCAGCCGTCCCAGCGCCCATTCGACTTCTGTATGAAACGCAGCTCCCAGCGCCACCGGCACCGCGATCCACAGCAGCGCGCCGAGGGTGCTGAACAGCAGGAAGGACGGCAAACCGAGCCGCATCGCGCCAGCCAGCGGCGGTGCGACCGTCGCAAATCCGGGGATATATTTGGCGACAATCAGCGATGGCGCGCCCCAGCGTTCGAATATGGACTCGGTCTGCTTGACGCAGGAATCCGGTTCGATCGAAATCCGGCACAGCGTGCGCAGCACGCGATGGCCGTAACGCCGGCCGGCGAAATACCAGGGGATATCACCGGCCAGCGTCGCCGCCAGCGCCGTCAGCAGCAGCGCGGTGTAACCGATCTCACCCTGTGCCGCCAGCGCACCAGCGACCACCAGCATCGGCACCGCGGGTACCGGAATGCCCGCCTGCGTCAGCAGCACATTGGCGAATACGAGCAGCAGGCCGTGCTGTGCCAGCAGGCCGGTTATTTGTTCCATGATTACCCGATTGATTTACGCCAAAGCGTTCCGCCGAACCGGCGTTAATTCAAAGTGTAGCCGGATTGCGTCCGTTTCAGTCGAAGCGCCAGGCATCCATGCCGATCACGCCGTAGGTATAACCGCTGTGGATGTGCCGTGGCGGTGCGCCGGGCGTGCCTGCCCCATAGGCCGCAAACAGCGGCAGCAAATGTTCTTCCGTCGGATGATTCCGCGCCGCCTGCGGCGCCAGCCGGCGATAGTCGAGCAGATCAGCAGTGCGTCCCGCCGCTATCGTTTCCGCCAGCCAGTCATCAAAGGTACTGACCCAGTCCGGCGGCGGCGAATCATAACCATGGTTACGGAATTCACTCAGGTTATGGGTCGCACTGCCGGAACCGATGATCAGCACACCTTCGTCGCGCAAGGATCGCAAGGCTTCGCCCAGTTTGAAATGATGCGCCGGGCCGAGCCGGGTCTGCACGGCGATCTGCGCCACGGGAATATCCGCCTCCGGATACATCAGCAGCAAGGGCACCCAGGCGCCGTGATCAAGGCCACGATCCGGCACAGCAGCAGCCGCCAGGCCCGCTTCAGTCAATAACTGCAGCGCCTGCTGCGCGAGCACCGGTGCACCCGGTGCCGGATAACGCATCCGATACAGCGCCTCCGGGAAACCGTAAAAATCATGGATGGTTTCCGGTTGCGCTGCAGTGCTGATCGCAGGCGCAGCCGTTTCCCAGTGGGCCGACACCACGAGTATGGCTTTGGGCCGCCCGAGCCCGGCGCCGAGCTGCGCGAGAAAACCGCGCGTCGGCCCCGGCTCGAGCGCCAGTGTAGGCGCGCCGTGTGAAACGAACAGTGCGGGCATACGTGTCGCCATGGTTGTGCTCCGGTCTGTCGTTCAGGCGCTGTGCTGCTTCACCCAGGCTGCGTAACGGTCCATCCAGTCCTGCAGGAATTTTCGGCTGTCGATTCCGATGCTGCCATCCGCATCGAACAACCCTTCCTTCGCCTGCAGGAACACCTCGGGCTGGCCCAGCGTCGGCACATCGAGATAGGCGAGGATGTTGCGCAGATGCTGTTGCGCCAGCGCCGTGCCGATGGCACCGACCGACACGCCGAGCACAGCCGCGGGCTTGCCGCCCCAGACGCTCTGCCCATAAGGCCGCGAGGCATGATCGATCGCATTTTTCAGCACACCCGGAATCGAGCGGTTGTACTCCGGGGTCAGGAACAGCAGGCCGCGGGCTTCCGCGATTTCCTTCTTCAAGCGCAACACCGAGGTGGCGGACTTGCCGTCGTCGTCCTGGTTATAGAGCGGCAAATCATCGATGCGCACCGGTTTGAATGGAAAACCGACCGGCGCAAGCTTCGCCAGTGCGACAGCAAGTTTTGCATTGAATGAATCCTTGCGCAGGCTACCGACAATCACGGCAATGGGATACTGACTCATGACATCTCCTTTTCTGACAAATCAATAAAAAAACCGGCGAAACACCGTACTTAGGGAAAATCAGGGCAGATCGAACACCAGCACTTCCGCAGCCTTGCCCTGCTCTATCGCGATGACGCCCGCGCCGATCTTCAGCGCATCGCCGGCATTGAGGCGATGCCCGTTGACGGTGGTGCTGCCGCGTGCGATGTGCACGTAACCGCGGCGCCCATCGGCGATTTCCAGCTCTGTATGCTCCGCGCCATCGAACAAGCCGGCGTAGAGCAGCGCATCCTGGTTCATGCCCACCGAACCGTCGCGCCCGTCGGGCGAGACAATCAGGCGCAGGCGCCCGCGTTTTTCTTCGGCAGAAAAATGTTTCTGCTCATAGGACGGCTTGATACCGGTGAACTTCGGCTCGATCCAGATCTGCAGGAAATGTGTCGCTCCGGATTTGTTGTGGTTGAACTCGGAGTGGCGCACACCCGTGCCGGCACTCATGCGCTGCACATCACCGGGCACAATGGTCGAACCGTTGCCCATCGAATCCTCATGGCCCAGCCCGCCTTCCAGCACGTAGCTGATGATTTCCATGTCGCGATGGCCATGCGTGCCAAATCCAGAACCAGCTTGCACGCGGTCTTCATTGATGACGCGCAGGGGGCCATACCCCATGTGCTCCGGATCCTGGTAACCGGCGAAGGAAAAGCTGTGGTACGAATCCAGCCAGCCGTGGTTGGCATGGCCGCGGTCTTCACTTTTGCGCAGGGTCAGCATGTGTGCTCCTTTTTGCATTTGCGTTGATCACCGAGTGCGTTGATCGGGTGTTGCATGAAGCGCATCCTAGGAGCGCTGGCCGGCACGGGATAGCGAAACTATTTGACTGTATCAGTCAAATTTTATGAACAATATTTATATTTAAAAACAATATGTTACATTAATAACTAAGAATTTATTGTTTAACTGCATCAAGGTGCCGCCGAACATGAGACTCTCCCTCGACGCATTGCTGGTGATCGACGCCATCGATCGCAAAGGCAGCTTCGCCGCCGCCGCGCACGAGCTGCATCGCGTGCCTTCGGCGGTGACGTACACCGTGCAGAAACTCGAGGAAGACCTCGATGTGTTGCTGTTCGACCGTCGCGGCCATCGCGCCAAACTCACACCTGCGGGCCATGAACTGCTGAACGAAGGCCGCCACCTGCTGCACGCGGCCAGCGATCTCGAAGCACGCGTCAAACGTGTTGCCACCGGCTGGGAAGCCGAACTGCGCATCGCCTTCGACGGCCTGATCCCGCCCACCGTCATGCTCGAACTCGCGCGTGATTTCCATGCCCACACCACCAGCACGCGCCTGCGTTTTTCGACCGAAGTGCTGGGCGGCTGCTGGGATGCGCTGGCCTCGGGCCGCGCCGACCTCGCCATCGGTGCTTCGGGTGATGGCCCTGCGGGTGGTGGTTATCAGACGCGTGCGCTGGGGGAAGTCGACTGGGTGTTTGCGATTGCGCCGACACATCCGCTGGCTGCCGCAGCCGAACCACTGACCCGCGATGACATCCTCAAACATCGCGCAATCACCGTCGCCGACAGCTCACGTAACCTGCCGCCGCGCACCACCGGATTGATATCAGGACAGGAAACGCTGACGGTGTTCGATACGGCGTCCAAACTGCAGGCACAGGTCATGGGCCTGGGCGTGGGTTACCTGCCGCAGTGCCTGGCCGCCGCAGTAGCCGCCAAAGGTGAACTGGTGATCCGCCGCACCGAGGAACCCAAGGTCAGCCAGATGCTATACCTCGCGTGGCGCACGGCGCATCGCGGCAAGGCCCTGAAGTGGTTTGTCGAACAGGTCAGCGCCAAGGGCTGGCTCGCCCGCGCGCTGCGCATGACCTGCGCCTGACGCTGCAAAACAGTCGTGCGTTCAGTGTCCTGAAGCCGGCAGGTTGGCAGCAATCCAGTCCGCAACAAAATCAACACCTGCCTGGCGGTTGTCGACATGGGC
>JAYUYQ010000040.1:0-2948 GCA_043752435.1 Betaproteobacteria bacterium | reverse complement strand
GACGTTACGTCCGCAAGGACGGCAGCGTCATCTGGGTCCGACGGACAACATCTCTGGCGCGGGACCTCACGAACGACGTCTCGCACTACATTTTCGTGGTCGAGGACATTACCGCCCGCAGGATGGCCGAAGAGAGCTATCGCGCGACTTTCGACAACGCCCCGATCGGCATCATGCACAGCACTGCCGAACTGAATATCCTGCACGTCAACCCCAAGCTTTGCGAGATCCTGGGATACACGCGGGATGAACTGCTGGCGATGAAGACATTCGATTTCCTGTCGCCGGACCACCGCAAGTCCGACCGCTCGCAATATCTGGCGCAGATGCTAAACGGGGAAATACAAACCTTCTCGTCCGAGCGACCTTTCTTGCGCAAGGACGGCAGCGTCGTGTGGACCAACCGCACGATTTCGCTGGTCCGCGACAGCGCCGGAGAGCCGCTTTATTTCCTGCGCATCATTGAAGACATCTCGGAACGCAAGCGCGCGGAAAATGCGCTGGCCCAGGAACGGCTGCTGCTGCGCACCGTCGTCGATGCCATCCCCGACCGCATTTATGTCAAGGATCTCGAAGGACGTTTCGTCCTGCAGAACGCCGCCAACCTGCAATTACGCGGCTTCAATCGCCATGAAGACGTCGCCGGCAAGACCGTGTTCGACATTTTCCCGCCGCAACTGGCCCGGCGCATCCACGACGAAGATCAGGAGATCATCCGGTCCGGCGAGCCGCTAATCGACCGTGAGAGCCGCACCCATTTCGGCGCCAGCGATGGTCATGAGGACGCGATCCACTGGCACCTGACGTCGAAAATACCCCTGAAAAATGCTGACGGCGCCATCTATGGACTTGTCGGCGTTAACCGCGACATCACTGAACGCAAACAGTCCAGCGAACGCTTGGCGCATCTGGCCCACTACGACAGCGTGACCGGCCTGCCGAATCGGGTGCTGCTGCACGACCGACTGGGTCAATCCATCGCCCAGGCGCGCAGAAACAGCTGGTTCGTCGGCGTACTGTTCCTCGACCTTGACCGCTTCAAGCTGGTCAATGACACACTGGGTCACTCAGCCGGGGATCTGTTGTTGAAACAGGTCGCAATACGCCTGACCCAGGCGCTGCGGCCCAGCGATACCGTCGGCCGCCTGAGCGGCGATGAATTTGCCGTGATCCTGCCCGAACTCGCCACAGCGCAGAATGCGGGGCTGGTTGCGCAGAAACTGATCGACATGCTGAACCTGCCCTTCGATCTTGACGGCAACGAGGTGTTCGTCACGGCCAGCATCGGCATCACGATCTACCCCACAGACAGCGACAACATCGAAACCCTGATCCGCGATGCCGATGCGGCGATGTATGGCGCAAAATCCGCTGGCCGCAACAATTATCAGTACTACACCGCGGAAATGAACCAGCGCGCGACCGAAAAGCTGCGCCTTGAAACCAGATTGCGCCGCGCGATCGAACGCGAGGAGTTTGTCCTGCATTACCAGCCCAAGGTCGATATCGCGACAGGGAAAATCACCGGTCTTGAAGCGCTGCTGCGCTGGCAATCGCCCGATGACGGCATGGTGGGACCCGATCAATTCATACCGATGCTCGAAGAAACAGGGCTGATCTCGCCGGTCGGAGACTGGGTCATCCGTCAGGCATGCGCTCAGATCCGTGACTGGTGCCAAGCCGGCATCACGCCGGTGGCGGTGGCCGTGAATCTTTCCGCCCGGCAACTGCGCCAGTCGGGCTTTGGCGCCACGCTCGGGCGCGCACTGACCGAATTCAGCGTGCCTGCGGAACTGATCGAAATCGAAATCACCGAGAGTTCGCTGATGGAGAATCCGGAGCAGGCCATCGTCGTACTCACGGAAATCGCAAATCTGGGTGTTCGCCTGTCGGCTGACGATTTCGGCACGGGATACTCCAGCCTGAGTTACCTGAAACGGTTGCCGCTGGATACGCTGAAAATCGACCGCTCCTTTGTTCGCGACATCACCACCGATCCGGACGACGCCGCAATCACCAGGACGGTGATCACACTTGCACATGGTCTGGACCTCAAGGTGATTGCCGAGGGCGTGGAAACCGAGGAGCAGCTGGCATTTCTGGGCCAGAACCAATGTGACGAGGCGCAGGGCTATCTGTTCTCGCGACCCCTGTCCGTCGATGCCTGCACCAAGCTGCTGTCGCAGGGAAGCGCCCTGCATCCGGCGCTGGTGACGGCTAGCGCCGAAGACATCCCCGCCGTGTTGCTGGTTGACGATGACCCCGATCATCTGATGCTGACGCGGCTCTTGCTGCAACGCGGCGGACACCGGGTGCTGGAAACGACCAGTACGCGTGATGCCTTCGAACTGCTGGCAACGAACCGGGTGAGCATCATCATTGCCGATGAAAACATGCCGGGCATGAGCGGCGTTGAATTCCTGCGGCGCGCCAAATTGATGTATCCCGACACCATGCGCATCATGTTCAGCGGAGACGGCGATTTTGGCACCGCAACAGCCGCCATCAACGAAGGCGAAGTCCACAAATTTTTTGTCAAAGGCCGTGACGAGGAGTTGCTAAGCCGCGAAATCAGCAAAAAATTCCGCCAGGACCGGGCCCATCAGCCGGAAAAGCTGCCCTCGCCCGATGTGAATTGACCGGCACGCGACCCGCTATTGACAGCGGGCAGACGATATCTGAACAATAGCCTGTCTTGCCTTGGGATTCTCGCTCATGGAACGCCGCGACTTCATCCATGTCTGTGCCGCATCCGCCCTCGGGCTGGGAACACAGCCCGCGTTTGCCGCAGCAACCGATGCGCAACCGCGCCAGTACGCACGGACACGGCTCACCGACGAATCCGGCCAGCCGCTGCGCGTCTCGCATCTTACTGTCGGCGAAAACTATGTGTTTCACTACCCGTTCGAAGGCACGCCGTGTTTCCTGATCAACCTCGGCAAAGCCAC
>JAYUYQ010000039.1:0-2948 GCA_043752435.1 Betaproteobacteria bacterium | reverse complement strand
ACCATGCCGACGCCAAATCGGCGGCGCCCCATGGCTGGAAACGTTATGCACCCTGGGTGGCGGGCGGCGGCGTGATGGTGGCGCTTGCGGCGCTCGGCGTGGGTTGGCGGCGGCGTGCCGGAGGTGTGAGATGAACCCTATGAACAATATGAAAAACACTGACTGTTTGAACCGCATGCCGCGATTTTTCCGTGCTGTGGCGCTTTGCATCGCCGTCGGCGGCGCGGGAACGGTCGCTCTGGTCTACGCCGGGCCGGGACACGATCATGGTGATGCAGCGCCCGCGGTTGCCGCCAGCGGCCCCAAACGCCTGCTGGACGGCAGCGTGTTTCTGCCCAAGCCGGCGCAGCGGCAGATAGGTGTGCGCACCACGCCGGCCAGTGCGGCAGGCGAGCTGTCACGGACATTTGAGCTTGCCGGCAAAGTGGTCATGGATCCCAACGCGGGCGGGCGGGTGCAGTCCACCCAGGCCGGGCGCATCGAACCTGGTCCGCGCGGCTTGCCGAGTGTCGGGCAAGTGGTGAAAAAGGGCGAGGTGCTGGCGTATGTCGCGCCGTCGGTGGGCAGCGTGGAGCGCTCCAATCAATCCGCGCAGCTCGCGGAACTGCGTTCCGCCAAAAGCCTTGCCGAGAAACGGGTAGTGCGTTTGCGGGAGTTGGCCGACACCGTGCCGCGCAAGGACATCGAAGCCGCCGAGTCCGAGTCCGCAAGCCTGACGGAACGCATTGCCGCCATCGGCGGCGGCCTGGCCGCGCGCGAAGCTCTGCTGGCGCCGGTGGCCGGGGTGATTGCATCCGCCCATGCGGTGTCAGGACAGGTCGTCGATGCGCGCGAACTGGTGTTCGAGATTGTCGATCCGGCGCGGCTGCGTATCGAGGCGATGGCCTATGACGGGCAAATGGCGGCAAGCCTGGCGTCGGCCGCGCTGGCGGTGGGCGCGCAGCGCGTGCCGCTGCGCTTTATCGGCGCGGCCCGCATCCTGCGTGAACAGGCGTTGCCCCTGCTGTTTCAGGTGGAAGGCGCCGCGCTCAACCAATTGGCGGTCGGACAGCCCGTGCGCGTCTACGTGCAAACCACCGGCAAAATTACCGGCGTCAGCATCGCGGCGGCGGCAGTGCTACGAAATCCCGCGAATCAGGCGGTGGTGTGGGTGAAAACCGCGCCGGAGCGATTCGAGCCGCGCGTGGTCACCACCGAATCGCTGGATGGCGTCGCGGTGGCGGTGACCTCGGGATTGAAAGCCGGTGACCGGGTGGTCACCGAGGCCGGCGCCCTGATTAACCAGATCCGCTAAGAGCGCCGCCGACCATGTTCAAGTGGCTACTCGATAACAGCCTCGCCAATCGGCTGCTGGTGATTCTCGTCAGCGTCGTGCTGATGGCTTATGGCGCGTTCACCTTGTCACGCACGCCGGTGGATGTGTTTCCCGATCTGAACAAACCCACGGTCACGCTCATGACCGAAGCCGGCGGCATGGCCGCCGAAGAGGTGGAGCAGCTCATCACGTTTCCGCTGGAGACGGTGATGAACGGCCTGCCCGGCGTGGAGTCGATACGCTCGGTATCCAGCGCGGGACTGTCGTTCATCTACATCACCTTTGACTGGTCTACCGATATTTACCGCGCGCGGCAAATGGTGGCCGAGCGGCTGTCGTCGATGGAAGAAGGCTTGCCCGCGGGCGTGATTCCGCGCATGGGGCCGATCAGCTCGATCATGGGCGAGATCATGCAGATCGCGATTCCCGTCGATACCGCGAAAATTTCGCCGATGCAGGTGCGCGAATACGCCGACTGGGTGCTGCGTCCGCGCCTGATGGCGATTCACGGCGTGGCGCAGGTGATTCCGATCGGCGGCGAGGTGCGCCAGTTCCAGGTGCAGCCCGACACCGCGCGCATGTCCGCGCTCGGCATCACGCACGAGCAACTGGAGTCGGCGCTCAAAGGCTATTCGTCCAACACCTCCGGCGGTTTTCTGGAGTTGAATGGACGCGAGTATCTGATACGTCATCTGGGACGCACCTCGCGGCTGGACGACTTGAAGAACCTTGCGCTCACCGCCAAACTCACTTCAAATCTCACTTCCACTAACAGCCAGCCCATTTTATTGCGGCAAATCGCGGACGTTACGTTTGCCGCCGCGCCCAAGCGCGGTGATGCCGGGTTTGAAGGCAAGCCCGCAGTGATTCTGGGCATCCAGAAACAACCCACCGCCGACACCGTCGCGCTGACTCTCAGGGTCGAGGCCGCGCTCGAGGACATGAAACGAAGCCTGCCCGCCGGCATGCAAGCGCCCCGCGTGACCTTTCGCCAGGCGAGCTTTATCGAGGCCTCCATCGGCACGCTGCAAGGCAAGTTGATCGGCGCTTCGGTGTTTGTCGCGGTGATCCTGTTTGTATTTCTCGGCACGCTGCGCCCCACGCTCATCGCACTTACGGCCATACCCGTTTCCATTTTCATCACCGCACTGGTTTTCAAGTACTTCGGCATGTCGATCAACACCATGACGCTCGGCGGTCTGGCCATCGCCATCGGCGGATTGGTGGACGACGCGGTGGTGGGCGTGGAAAACGTCATGCGGCGCTTGAAGACGGATCGCGCCGGGCATCCTGAACACCGGCTTCACCCGCTGGAAGTCGTCACGCACGCCACGATGGAGGTGCGCTCGGCGATTCTCTATGCGACCGTGATCATTGTGCTGGTGTTTGTGCCGTTGTTCGCCTTGCCGGGCATGGAGGGGCGGCTGTTTGTCCCGCTGGGCGTGGCGTTCATCGTGTCCACGCTCGCCTCGTTGATCGTGTCCGTGACCGTCACGCCGGTGCTGGCTTTCTATCTGCTGCCGCGCATGAAGTCGCTGGATCATGGCGACACGTGGTTACTGGCCTGGCTGAAGGCGCGCTACCGCAACGCACTGCAAGCCGTGTTGAACCAGCCCAGGGCGGCGATCGCGGC
>JAYUYQ010000038.1:0-7628 GCA_043752435.1 Betaproteobacteria bacterium | reverse complement strand
TGTTTCATTGGCGCGATGCCGCTGGCCAGACCCTGTTCACCATGGAAAACCATGAGTCGGAAGCGTTCGCTGAAGACCGACTGGCGATGATGCAGACTTCCGGTCTGACCTTGCTGCTTGACGTGCCGCGCATTGTTGATGGCGCGGCGGCGCTGGACCGCATGGCGCATGCCGGCGCGGAAATTGCCGAAGCGCTGGGCGGGTTTGTCGTTGATGACAACCGCGTGCCGCTGCAGGATGCCGGCGTGGCGCGCATCAAAACCCAGTTGCAGGGGATCTGCGCAACGATGACCGGGCGCCAGATTCCGGCGGGAAGTCCGCGGGCTAAACGGCTTTTTGCATGACCGCGGACGCGCTGCGGGAGCGCGTCGCACGCCTCCGCCAGGAAATCGAGCAGCACAACCATCGCTATTACGTGCTCGACGCGCCGGTCATTCCCGATGCCGAATATGACCGGCTGTTCCGCGAACTGCAGGAACTGGAGGCCGCGCACCCCGAGCTGATCAGCACTGATTCTCCGACACAGCGCGTCGGCGCCGCACCGCTCGCAGAATTTGCCCCGGCACCGCATCGCCAGCCGATGTTGTCGCTGAACAATGCGTTTGCAACGGACGAAGTCGAGGCTTTCGACCGGCGCGTGCGTGAAGCTTTGGGGCAGGAGGAGGTCGAATACGCTGTGGAACCCAAGTTCGACGGCCTGGCGATCAGCCTGATCTATGAAAACGGCAAATTTGTTCGCGGTGCCACCCGCGGCGACGGTTACTCCGGCGAGGATGTGACGGTGAATCTGCGCACCATACGCTCGATTCCGCTGCAGCTGACGCAGAATCCGGCACCGCAGTTGCTGGAAGTGCGTGGCGAAGTATTGATGTTGCGTGCGGACTTCGAGCGTCTGAACCAGCAGCAGCAGGCGCAGGACGCGAAACTGTTCGTTAATCCACGCAATGCAGCCGCAGGTTCCCTGCGCCAGCTTGATCCGAAAATCACCGCCGGTCGCAAGCTGACGTTTTTTGCGTATGGCCTGGGTACTGCAGAATTGCCTGCGCAGTTGCAGAGTCATTCGCAAATACTTGATTTTATTGATAAAAACGGATTCCGCGTGGCGCGAGAACGCGACGTGGTGCGTGGCACCGCCGGGCTGCTGGGTTATTACCGCCGCATCGGTGAAGCACGGCCGGGGCTGCCGTATGCCATCGATGGCGTGGTCTACAAGGTCAACAGCCTGGCGGCGCAGCGGCAATTGGGTCATGTCGCGCGGGCGCCGCGTTTTGCCGTGGCGCACAAGTTTGCGGCGGAAGAAGCGACCAGCGTGGTGCTCGGCATCGATGTGCAGGTCGGGCGCACCGGCGCGCTGACGCCGGTGGCGCGGTTGCAGCCGGTGTTCGTCGGCGGCGTCAATGTCACCAATGCCACGCTGCATAACGAAGACGAGGTGCGACGCAAGGATGTGCATGCGGGTGACACCGTGGTGGTGCGTCGCGCAGGTGACGTGATACCCGAAGTCGTACGCGTCGCGACGCCGGGACCGCGGCGTGATGAGGACCGCTTTGTGATGCCGGGGCGTTGTCCCGTTTGTGATTCGCTGGTAGTGCGGCAGGAGGATGAAGCCGCGTCGCGCTGCAGCGGTGGTTTGTACTGCAGCGCCCAGCGCAAGCAGGCTTTGCTGCATTTTGCATCGCGCCGCGCGCTTGATATCGAGGGCCTGGGTGACAAGCTGGTGGAACAACTGGTGGAGCAGAATCTGGTGCGCACGCCTGCTGATCTGTATGCGCTGGACCCGCAAACGCTGGCCGGGCTGGAACGCATGGGGGAGAAGTCTGCGGCCAATGTGCTGGCGGCCATTGCCAAGAGTCGTAATACCACGCTGGCGCGGCTGATTTACGCGCTGGGCATCCGCAACGTCGGGGAAAGCACGGCGCGCGACCTGGCGCAGTCATTCGGCAATCTCGAGGCGGTGGTTGCTGCCGATGAGTCGGCGTTGCAGAAGGTGCCGGATGTCGGCCCGATCGTGGCGCAAAGCGTGGCGCAATTTTTCGCGGAGCCGCACAATAGGGAGGTGATTGCCGGATTGCGTGCCGCAGGTGTGCGTTATGAAGTGCTTGCGCCCCAGGCAGCCGTTTCGGGTGCGGTGGCCGGCAAGACTTTTGTACTGACCGGTGCACTGCCCGGTCTGAGCCGTGATGACGCGAAAGCATTGATCGAAGCAGCAGGAGGTAAGGTGACGGGCAGTGTGTCGAAAAAAACCGATTTTGTCGTAGGCGGCAGCGATGCCGGCAGCAAACTGGACAAGGCGCAGGCGCTCGGCATCCAGATCATTGATGAGCAGCAATTGATTGCGCTGCTGGCGTAGTACTTGAGGCCGTAACTGAGATCGTCAATGAGTCGTAATGCGAAAGGTTTACTGGTGAAACGCTCATCCATACGCAAGGCGGTGTTTCCGGTGGCCGGACTAGGCACCCGTTTTCTGCCGGCGACCAAGGCCAGCCCCAAGGAGATGCTGCCCGTTGTCGACAAACCGCTGATTCAGTATGCGGTGGAGGAGGCGATCGCGGCCGGGGTGACCGAGCTGATATTCGTCACCGGCCGCGGCAAACGCGCGATCGAAGATCATTTTGATCAGGCTGTCGAACTGGAAATGGCGCTGGAACAGAGTGGCCGTCGTCAATTGCTGGCGGAAGTGCGCGGCATTTTGCCCAAAGGCGTCAATTGCATATTTGTGCGCCAGGCGCAGCCCTTGGGATTGGGGCATGCGGTGCTCTGCGCAAAGCCTGTTGTGGGTAATGAGCCATTTGCGGTATTGCTGGCCGATGACCTGATCGATGCGCATACGCCGGTGCTAGTGCAGATGGAGCGTTTGCACCGGACGGATGGTGCCGCGGTGATTGCCGTGCAGCAGGTGCCCAAGGCGGAAATTTCCCGCTACGGCGTGGTTGCGGTGCCGCCGCGCTCGCGTTCGCCGCACGTCATCAGTGGCATTGTCGAAAAGCCGCCGGCGGCAAAGGCGCCCTCGCGGCTGGGTGTGGTCGGCCGTTACATCCTGACGCCGCGCATATTCACCGAGTTGTCCGGTTTCAGGGCCGGCGCCGGCGGTGAAATCCAGCTGACCGATGCCATAGCTCGCCTGCAGCGCCGCGAGACCGTGCTGGCCTACGAATTCGAAGGTCGTCGGTATGACTGTGGCAGCAAGCTGGGTTACCTGGAAGCCAATGTGGAGTTGGCAAAAAAACATCCCGAGATCGGCGCAGCGTTCAGGCGTTATCTGCGGCGACTGCCTTCCTGAGCGGGGTCTCGCGGTCACCCGGATATAATCGGCAGCCAGCATCCGCTTCGCATTTTCCGTCAAGTTTTTCGTCAAGGTACTAGATGGCCAGCAAATTGATGATCATCATGGTCAACACCGACCCGTCCAATGTGCCGGAATTGGGTGCGCCGTTTTTCCAGGCGACAGTGGCGGCCGCAATGGATTACGAAGTCGAAGTGATCCTGACGGCGCGTGCTGGTGAACTGGCAAAAAGGGGTGTTGCCGAAAAATTGTTCGTCACCAAAGGTGCGCTGAAGAGCGTTTACGATTTCATCAAGGACGCGCATGAGGCGGGCGTTCGCTTCAAGGTCTGCACGCCGACGCTGGAGTTGTGGGGCGACGACCTGATCCCGGAAATCGATGAAATCATCGGCGGTGCTTATGTCATCGAGCAGGCGATGGACGACGATGTCGTCACCTTCACTTATTGAGTCATTCCTTGTCACTTTCTTCAGCAGAAGCCAGGGATCTGCTGGCACGTTCCGATCTCTTGCTGACGCCTGAAGAGGTCGAGCAGGCGGTGGTGCGCGTTGCGGGTGAAATCACTGCCGAGCTGAGTGAGGAACTGCCGATGCTGCTGGCGGTGATGCGGGGTGCTGTGGTGTTCGCGGGACAACTGCTGCCGCTGCTGCGCTTCCCGCTGGAATTTGACTATCTGGATGCCAGCCGTTACGGCACAGCGACGCGCGGCGGCGAACTGGACTGGCGGGTGGACGTGCCGGCAGGGTTGAGAGATCGCACAGTGCTGATCGTCGATGACATTCTCGACGAAGGACATACGCTGGCGGCGATCCGTCGCCGCCTGCTGGATGCAGGCGCGGGGCGGGTGCTGATTGCGGTGTTTGCCGATAAAGATCTGGGAAAAGCCAAACCGGTGACTGCCGATTTTATCGGGACGTCGCTGCCCAACCGGTATGTGTTCGGTTTTGGCCTGGATGTGCGCGGCCTGTGGCGCAACCTGCCGGCAGTTTATGGCTTGCGCCAGGGCGAACAGGACTGAAGGTTGGCCATGCTCGGCATCATCGGCGGCAGTGGTCTGAACCGGATTGCGGAACTCGAGACATCGCGACGGGTAACGGTGAACACCCCTTTCGGCGAACCCTCGGCGGCGCTGACCGTCGGCAGGCTGCATGGGGTGGAAGCGGTGTTTCTCGCCCGCCATGGTGACGGCCATACCATCGCACCACACCGAATCAATTACCGCGCCAATATCCATGCTTTGCATGCGCAAGGCGTGCGCGATGTCATCGCAGTGGCGACGGTTGGCGGTATTCACGACGAGCTGGGTCCAGGCACATTGCTGGTGCCGGACCAGATCATCGATTACACCCACGGCCGGGACAGCACGTTTTTTGACGGTGTCGCACAACCGCTGCAGCACATTGATTTCACGCGACCGTTTCACGGTTCGTTGCGCGGCCGTTTGCTGCAGGCGGGAACGGATTCAGGCGAATCCTTGCATGACGGCGGCGTTTATGGCGCGACCCAGGGCCCCCGGCTGGAGACTGCAGCCGAGATTAACCGTATGGCACGCGATGGTGCCGATGTGGTCGGCATGACGGGCATGCCAGAGGCCGCGCTGGCGCGCGAGATCGGAATCGATTACGCGATGCTCTGCGTGGTGGTCAACACGGCGGCGGGTCGCGGCGCCAATGCCGAAGGAGTGGCCATGGCCGAAATCAATGCGGTGGCGGAAGCAGCGATGCGTCGCGTAGCGATTATTCTTGGCAGCGTGGTTCAGCGTTATGGCCGTTAGACCCGTACTGCGCATGGGTGATGAACGACTGTTGCAGATCTCACAGCCGGTGCAGCGTTTTGATACACCGGAACTCCTTGCGCTGATTGCCGATATGGAAGACACCATGGCAGCGCTAAATGGCGCAGGACTGGCGGCGCCGCAGATTGGTGTGCTGCTGCGCGTGGTCATTTTCGGCATTCAGGCCAATCCGCGATATCCGGATGCCGAACCGGTGCCGCAGACTATATTGGTCAATCCGGTGATTACATTGCTGGATGCAGAGACGGACGAGGACTGGGAGGGTTGTCTGTCAGTGCCCGGCATGCGCGGGCTGGTGCCACGTCACCTGCGTCTGCGATACCGGGGCTTTGATGCCCATGGTGGGGCTATAGACCGCACCGTGCAGGGTTTCCATGCGCGCGTAGTGCAGCACGAATGCGACCACCTCGACGGCATACTGTATCCGATGCGCATCAGCGATCTGCGCAATTTCGGTTTTAATAAAGAGCTGTTCCCTGGCCAGGAGATTGCCGACGAATGAGCGGTGACGACTGAGCGTCAAAGATTGAGACGAAGCGGGAGCAGAGGTTGAAGCTGCGCCTGCAGGTCAGACTCGCAGCTGATCGAGCAATTCGCTTTCGAAGCGTACTGTGGTTTTCGGATTGCTCAGTGCGGCGCCGCTGACGACGAAGGTGTCTTCCGCGCGCGCTCCCAGAGTGTTGATTTTCGCCGCATGAAGATTGATGTCGAAGGCGGTCAGCGTTCGGGAAACCCGCGACAGCAGGCCGGGGCGGTCACCGGCGACAATGGACAACATGCGGTAGGTGCCGCGCTCATCGGTCTGAATGAACACTTCCGGCGTAATCGGGAAGTGCCGCAGCTGCCGGCTCAGGCGCGGCTTGGTCAGCGGCGGCAGCGGCGCTTTGCTGGTCAATCGATCGGTCAGTTCGTACTCGATGTAACTGATCAGGTCGCGGTATTCCGGTTGCCGGTTGGACGCATCCTGGATCTGGAAGGTGTCAAGCGCGTAGCCGTGCCGCGTGGTGTGGATCTTGGCTTCATAAATATCGAAGCTGATGCCCTCGAAAAAACTGCAGATTCTGGAAAACAGCTCCTTCTGATCTGCCACGTAGACCAAAACCTGCAGGCCTTCGCCGACCGGTGACAGGCGGGCTTTGACAACCGGCACGCTGGAGTTGACGTGGTGGTGCAGGTGGCGGGTGTGCCAGGCGATTTCTTGTGCTTCGTGGCGCAGGAAATAGGCGGTGTCGAGCTGCTTCCAGAACGCCTGATAATCCGCTTCCGGGATGGCATAAAGCCGCAGCCGCACCATCGCGTCTTCCTGACGTCCGCGCTGGCCGTCCTGGCGTCCGCTGCGCTCACCGGTGAGCATGCGCCGGGTGGCGTGGAACAGGTCTTCGAGCAGTTTGGCTTTCCATGCATTCCACACTTTGGGACTGGTGCCGCGGATGTCGGCGACAGTCAGCAAGTAGAGTGCGACCAGATGGCGTTCGTCACCGACGCGCTGTACGAAACTGCGCACGACATCGGGATCGGTCAAATCCTGTTTTTGAGCGGTGGCCGACATCACGAGATGCTGTTCCACCAGCCAGGCCACCAGGTCGGCATCGGGCTGCGACAGACCGTGGGTTTTGCAGAAGCGGAGGGCATCGACCTTGCCCAGATCAGAGTGGTCGCCGCCGCGGCCCTTGGCAATGTCGTGAAACAGCCCGGCAAGGTAAAGGATCTCGGGTTTGTCGAACTCGCTCATCAGGCGGCTGCACAGCGGAAATTCGTGAGCCAGTTCGGGGATCGCAAAACGGCGGACATTGCGCACCACTTTGAGGATGTGCTCGTCCACCGTGTAGACGTGGTACAGGTCATGTTGCATCTGACCGGTGACACGGCCAAAAGCGGGGATGTAGCGGCCGAGGATGTCGAAGCTGTGCATGCGCTGGAGTTCGCGGATCATCCGCGTCGGGCTGCGCAGGATGTCCATGAACAGCGCCTGCATGTGCGGATCGCGGCGGGCCGCCGGATTGATGCGGCGTCGTGCGCGCCACAGCGCACGCAGCGTTACCGCGCCGATGCCTTTAATGCCGTGGTGTTGCTGCAGCAATGAAAATACTTCAAGTATCGAGCACGGATCGCGCTCAAATATGGTCGTGTCCGGGGCTGACAGCAGTTCACCGCGGATCACGAACCGCGGATTGAGTGGCGTGATCACCGAGCGATTGGCTGGCGGGGCGATGCGCAGCGCCAGGTTCTGCAGCAGGATGGTGTTGAGCAGGTATACCGATTTTGCAGTCTGGTAATAACGCTGCATCAGTCGTTCGCTGGCGCGCCGGTTGGCGCGGGTGGCGAAACCGAGCTGTTTGGCGAGCGTGGTCTGGTGATCGAACAGCAGGCGATCTTCGCGGCGTCCGGCCAGGTAGTGCAGGTGGATGCGCAGCAGTTCCAGCAGTCGTTCGTGGCGGCCGATGGCGCCGGCTTCGTCCCGGGTGATAAACCCTCGCCGGGCGAGCTCCAGCCAGGTCCGGCCCAGACTGGCGGCGCGTGAAATCCACAAAATGGTGTTCAGGTCACGCA
>JAYUYQ010000037.1:0-7633 GCA_043752435.1 Betaproteobacteria bacterium | reverse complement strand
CCGGTCGGTCGCGACTTCCCGGTGTTTCTGCATCCCGAGACCCACGAGGAATACGCGCTGGCGCGCACCGAGCGCAAGACCGCGCCGGGATACCACGGCTTTACCTTTCATGCCGCGCCCGAGGTCACGCTGGAAGAAGATCTGCAGCGCCGCGACCTGACCATCAACGCGATGGCGCGTGACGAAGCCGGAAGGCTGGTCGATCCTCTCGATGGTGCTGAGGACATCAGCCGCGGCGTGCTGCGTCATGTCAGTCCGGCGTTCATGGAGGATCCGGTGCGCATCCTGCGCGTGGCGCGCTTTGCCGCACGGTTTGGTTTCAGCGTAGCACCCGAAACACAAGTGCTGATGATGCAGATGGTGCAGGCCGGAGAAGCCGATGCGCTGGTCGCCGAGCGTGTGTGGCAGGAACTGGCCAAGGGTCTGCTGGAAAAAACCCCATCGACGATGTTTGTGATATTGCGTGAATGCGGTGCTTTGGCTCGCGTGTTGCCGCAACTCGACGCGCTGTATGCCGAAGGCCGCGCAGAAGAGGCCTTGCATGCGCTCGATGCCGCGGCGGAGCAGGGCGCCACCCTTGATGTGCGTTTTGCCGCGCTGGCGCGGGTACTGGAACCCGAAGCGGTGGACGCGTTTTGCGCAAAAATAAAAGCCCCCGCGGGCTGCCGCGATCTCGCGGTGCTGGCGGCGCGGCATGGCAACGCGCTGGCTGATGCAGCTAATCTCAATGCGGAGGAATTGCTGGGTTTGCTTGAAGCAGCGGATGCGTGGCGGCGGCCGGAACGCTTTACCGCGCTGGTGCAGGCGGCGCTGGCGGGTGAGGCGGATGTGGAGCCGGCGCGTCAGCGTTTGCGCCGCGCACATGAGGCGACGCTGGCGGTGGATGCCGGTGCCGTGGCGCGCAATCATGCTGCAACTGCCGACATCAAGGCAGCAGTATCCCAGGCGCGTCTGACGGCATTAAAAAATATTAAATAAAATCAAATATTTGTGATGTAAATTCGGAGAATATTGCGATGATCGATTTTTATACCTGGAGCACACCCAACGGCCGCAAGATTTCCGTCATGCTCGAAGAGTGCAGCCTGTCGTACCACACCCATGCCATCAACATCGGCCAGAATGACCAGTTCAAACCCGAGTTCGTCGCGATCAATCCCAACAGCAAGATCCCGGCAATCGTTGATAGCGACGGTCCCGACGGCAAACCCATCGCCATGATGGAGTCCGGCGCCATCCTGATTTATCTGGCCGGAAAAGCTGGAAAGTTCTTACCGCAAGCAGTACGTGGGCGTTACGACGCGCTGCAGTGGCTGATGTTCCAGATGGGCGGTGTCGGCCCGATGTTCGGCCAGGCGCATCATTTTCTGCGTGCGGCGAAAGAACCGGTGCCGTACGGCATCGAGCGCTATGTCAAGGAGACGCGGCGTTTGTACGGCGTACTCGACAAACACCTCGCCGGCCATGAATGGCTGGCCGCCGGCGAATACACCATTGCCGACATGGCGACCTATCCGTGGATCGCCCGCCACGATTGGCACAAGGTCGATCTCAAGGATTTCCCCGGCGTCAAACGCTGGTATGACCGTATCTCCGCGCGCCCTGCGGTGCAGCGCGGCATGGCGGTGCCGAAAGTCTGAGTGCTTGTGCCGCGAGCCTAACGCTTAATGTCGCTGCGCGAGTAACGCTGCAGAAAGCGCACGATCTCCGTGGTGTCGAGGACCGGGTTGGTGCGCAGCTCACTGACGCCGACGACGGTATTGGCCCAGGACATATGGCCCTGCATGCGCTGCACGACGCCGGGCCATTCCCGTGCGGTATGGCGCTGCGGATCCGGCAGTGCATGGCATTGCGTACAGGCGATGCTGTAGATCTGGCCGGAGGCGGTGCGCAGCGCCGGGTTTTTGCGGTCCATTTCCCGCTGTCCGTGTTTGGCCAGATAGGTGGCGAGGGTGGCGGCTTCTGCGTCCGACGGTGCCTGAACGCCGGCCATCATGTCTTTCATCAGCGGGCCCATATTGCCTCCGCCCTGCATGCGCCATACCATGCGTTCGATGATCGGTTGCCAGCGCGCTGCCGTATGCATTTCCGGATTGGGCAGGTAATGGCATTGCACGCAGTAGCGTGTCGTGAGGCGGGCGCCGGCGGATTGCGGCTCAGGTAATTGCGCGGGTTCGATCGACGGCGGCAGGATGCGTTCGAGCATGCGGCCGTGCGGGCTTTGTGACCACAGATACTGGGCGCGCGCCGCTTCGGGCGCTCCGGCAGCGGCGGCGGGCAGCGCAAGGCAGAGGACGGTTGCGACAGCGTGGTGCAGCACAGGGTTCATTGCGGGCGTCCCTCCTTGCAGCAACAGATGTGTGTCCCTGCCTATCTTAACCTTAACCCGGGAACCAGCCGCGCAAACCCTGCCATGCCAGCAGCAGGGCGATGGCGAACAGTACGTAACGCAGCACTTTTCCGTAAGCCTCGGCGCTGACGCGGGTCTGCAGTTTCATGCCGGCATACATCCCGGCAAGGGCAACCAAGGTCAGCGAAATGTTGGCGAGGGCCGCGCTGAGGCGGATCTCACCCGCTGCGGCCAGCGTTGCCGCCTGGACCACCTTGCCGCCGAGAAAACACAGATTGAGGATCTGGGTCATCACTGTGGTTTCAACGCCGAGCAGCATGAAATAGATCAGCAGCGGCGGCAGAGAATTGTTGACGCTGCCGGAAAAAAATCCGCCGGTCATGCCAAAGGCGCAAGCTGAAAGCCGCGGATAACGCGTGAGCCAGCTCCAGTCCAGCTTGGCCAGCCGCTGCTGGTAGAGATAAGCGATGATCATCAATGCCAGCATCAGGCGTATCGGTTCCTGCGGTGAAACGATCAGGAACATTGCGCCGAGAAACGAGCCGATCAGCACGTAGATCGCGACCGGCCAGTATTTTCCGAGACTGGCGCCCCAGTTGCCGCCACGCACCACGCTGATCAGATTGACGATGAAGTTGGGCAGCAGGTTGAGGATGATCGCGGTCTTGACGTCGAACATCAGTACCAGCAGCGGTGTGGAAATGGCCGGGAAACCGAAACCGAGCGCGCCTTGCGTCATGCCGGCGAGGAACAGCACGCCGGCAGCGGCAAGCCACAGGGGTGAAGACAGGATCAGCTCGGAATTCATGGATGCATTGCCGGCGTTACAGAGTATGTGACCGGTCGCCGCGGTGGAATCCGAGCAGCGGCCCCGTGATGCCGCGTCCCAGCGCGATAACCTTGAACAACTCACCCATTTCCGCTGGCGACAGCAGTTGCTGCGCTTGGGCGGCCAGCGGTGCGTAACGCGCGGTCTCGGCAGCCGGTTCCGCGGCCAGTACTTCGGCCAATACCTCGGCCAACAATTCGGTAATGCCGCAGTTAATCAGGAACTGTGCCTGACCGGTGTAACCCAGCAGTTCGAGTTCAGTGCCGGCCTGCGCTATGGCGCTGAAGTCGACATGCGCAGTGATGTCCTGCAGGCCCGGCCACAGAAAGGGGTCGGCATGGGCGTGATGCCGATAGTGGCACATCAGCGTGCCGCGATTGCGTTGCGGATGAAAAAACTCATGCGCCGGGAAACCGTAGTCGATGAACAGCAGCGCGCCGCGGGTCAGTCGTTGTGCCAGGCTGCTGATCAATGCCGGCGCTGCCCGATTGATTTCGGTTTCGTAATCGTCGGGCAGGTTGTATGCGGAGATGGCCTGTTGCAGTGTGGCGGATGCGGAACGATAGCCCCAGGCAAAATGGTCGTCGTTGGCGGTGACGCCGATTTCTTCAAGGCCGCCCTGATTCACGCGGATGCGATGCACTGGCAGGGCGTCGAGCACTTCGTTGCCGATGACGATGGCCTGCAATTGCTCCGGCAGCCTATCCAGCCATGACACGCGATTTGCAAGCTGCGGTACGGTGGCCGCAAGATACGCCTGCTGGCGCTGACTTAAATCAGCGCTGACCTCGAGGATCAGATAACGCTGCGGCAGGCTGTTGAGCGCAGCGAGTTCGGCGAGCAGCACGGAAGCCAGCGCGCCGCTGCCGGCGCCGAGCTCGACGATGTCGGGAATGTCCTGCGCCAGCAGCTCGGCCACTTGCCGCGCCAGCGTGCGGCCGAACAGCGACGACAACTCGGGTGCGGTGATGAAATCGCCGGCTGCACCGAGTTTGTGGCTGCCGGCGCTGTAATAACCGAGGCCCGGCGCGTACAGCGCCAGCTCCATATAACGAGCGAAGCTGATCCAGCCGCCGCCGGCCTCGATTTCCCCGCGGATCAGCGTTTGCAGGCGCACACTCAGTTCCAGTGCGGCGGGGGGCGGCAGTGGCAGTGTCGGGTTATTCGGCAATAAGGTCACCGCGGGATATTACGATAAAATAAACAATGATTTACGAGAGCATCACAATTCGGGGCGACCGTTCTACGGGCGAAAGCTCATGAGCAACGGCCTGGCTGGCAAAGTCGCGCTGGTGACCGGCGGCGCGCGCCGCGTCGGTGCGGCGATTTGCCGGCGGCTGCATGCAGCCGGTGCGAATGTGATGGTCAATTATCATCATTCAGCGCAGGATGCGCAGGCGTTGCTGCATGAACTCAATGCGCGGCGCGCGAATTCTGCAGCGCTGGCGCGCGCGGACCTGCTGACGCCGGGTGCGTTGCCGCAACTGGTCAAGGATGTATTGGCGGCGTTCGGGCGGGTGGATGTTCTGGTCAACAATGCCTCGAGTTTTTATGCCACTCCGGTGGGCGACATCGACGAGCAGGCCTGGGACGACTTGATTGGCACCAATCTGAAAGCGCCGCTGTTCCTGTCACAGGCGGCGGCGCCAGAACTGCGCAAAACGCAGGGCTGCATTGTCAACATTATCGATATCCATGCCGAACTGCCGATGAAAAGTCATCTGGTCTACAACGCGGCCAAGGGCGGCCTGCTCGCGCTGACGCGGTCGTTGGCGCGCGAACTGGGGCCCCAGGTGCGGGTCAACGGCGTATCGCCCGGCACCATCGTCTGGCCGGAAGATCCGGCGTGGCAGAACGACATCGAGCGCCAGCGTATCGTTAATCAGACCGTGCTCAAGCGCACCGGTGAACCTGACGACATTGCCATGGCCGTGGAATTCCTGGCGCTGGCGCCCTATGTGACGGGGCAGGTGATTGCAGTGGATGGCGGCCGCAGTATCGTGGCGTGACGCTGAGATGTGGTGAACGGATTGTTCTTAACATTGCGCGACTGAAGCGGATTTCAAATATGGATACACAAATCATACACATCACGCCGCGCAGCAACAAAGAGCGCAAGGCGTATTACGAATCGAACAAACTCGCCAAGCGGCTGCGCCGCCAGGTCGGGCAGGCGATCGCCGACTTCGACATGATCCGCGACGGTGACAAGGTGATGGCCTGCCTGTCCGGGGGCAAGGACAGCTACGCGCTGCTGGACATCCTGCTCCACTTGCGCAGCCATGCACCCATCCATTTCGACATCATCGCCGTCAACCTCGACCAGAAACAGCCTGGGTTTCCGGAGCATGTGCTGCCCGAGTATCTGACTAAACTGGGTGTGCCGTTTCATATCGAGGCGCAGGACACCTACAGCATCGTCAAGCGCGTGATCCCCGAGGGCAAGACCATGTGCTCGCTGTGTTCGCGGCTGCGCCGCGGCGTGCTCTATCGCGTGGCGCAGGAACTGGGCGCGACCAAGATCGCGCTCGGCCACCACCGTGATGACATCCTGGAGACGTTTTTTCTCAACATGTTCTACGGCGGCAAGCTGAAGACCATGCCACCGAAGCTGGTGTCGGACGATGGGCGAAATGTGGTGATCCGGCCGCTGGCTTACTGCGAGGAGCGTGATCTCGAGGCGTATGCTGAGCTGCGGCAGTTCCCGATCATTCCCTGCACCCTGTGTGGCTCGCAGGCCACGCTGAAGCGCAAGGAAGTGAAGGCGCTGTTGAACGATTGGGAAAAACGCTATCCAGGTCGGGTCGCCACGCTGCTGACCAGTATCCAGAATGTCCGGCCCTCGCATTTGCTGGATCGGACATTGTTTGATTTTGGCGCAGTGCAGGCGTCAGGCGTACCGTTGGCTGAAGGGGATACGGCATTCGATACTGAGTACTAAGTTTTAAATTCTAAGCACTAAGTAATACTTACTAAGTACTGAATACTGAAGTATCCGGCTCTATGAAGCGGCTAGGCTCATAAAAAAACATTAATGTTCGTTCGTACCATGCAATCTGCAGAGCGGGAGGGGATTTGGATTTTTCGGGTGAAGATCACACGCTGAACCGCGGATATCGCTGGCCGGCATGGGTCGTGCTGGGTGCCGGCCTGCTGTTGACCGGTATTGTCTGGAATGCAACACGCCTGCAGGCGGAACATGAAACGGCCGCGCGGTTTGCCTTGGTCACCAGCGATACGCGTGATGCCATTGAATCGCGCGTACGCAGCTATTCCGAAATACTGATGGGTGTGCGCGCGCTGTATCTGGCCCACGACGGTCATTTCTCGGAACGGGAATTCACCGCGTACGTTGCGGCGCTGGATTTGTCGCGGCGCTATCCCGGAATCCAGATCATCCACTACGCACAGCGCGTGACCGACCGCGAACGTTCCGCTTTCGAAGCCGCTGCCCGCAGAGCCGGAGAGCCCGGTTTTTCGATCAAGCCGCCAGGACAGCGTGACGAGTATGTCGTGGTGCGCCATGTTGCGCCGCGGGCTGGTAACGAAGGTGCACTGGGGCTGGATCTGGCCGGGGACCCGGTGCGCCTGCAGGCGCTGAACCGCACCCGGTCATCCGGAGAGTTGACGGCGTCCGGCCCCATCGCGCTGGCGCAGGACCCGGCCCGGTATCCGGGGGTTGCGCTGCGACTGCCGCTGTATGAGCGGGGTGCGCCCACGGCTACCGTCGCGCAGCGGCGTGCCGGTTTCACCGGGATGATCAGCGCCTCTTTTGTAGTCATCGACGCCATGCGCGGTTTGTTCAGTGAATCCTTGCTGGCACAAATCCAGGTCCGTGTACACGATGTCGGCCTCTTCAAAGCAGACGGCGGCGGCGAGCCGCTTTCCGAAAAAAACCTGGTGTTCAACAGCAATAGGCTGCAGGCTGATAAATTGACTTCCGGTGATGCGATGGGTGCCACGGATGCGGCGTTGATGACAATGTCCAGCCTGGAGGTTGGCGGGCGCCGCTGGAATCTCTACTTCACGGCCCGTCCCGGTTTCGGGTCTGCCGTAGAACGCTGGTTGCCGTGGGTAGTGTTGATCAGTGGCATCGCAATCAGCCTGTTGTTGGCGGGACTGGTGCGTTCGCTGCAGACTTCGCGGACGCGGGCCATCGAATGGGCGGATCGCGCCACTGCGGATCTGCGCGCGAGCGAAGCCAGGCTGATCGAGGAACAGAACCGGATGCGGGAACTGATCGATGCCATACCTAACCCGATTTTCTTTAAAGATACTGACGGTCGGTACATCGGCGTCAACAAGTCCTGGGAAATTCTGTTCGGTAAGTCGCGGGTTTTTTTCGTTGGCAAAACGGTACAGGATCTTTATTCGCACAAGCCGGAAATAGCCGCCCGGCTGGACGCCAAGGATCAGGAGTTGTGGCGCCGTCCCGGTTCCCAGATGTATGAGAC
>JAYUYQ010000036.1:0-2975 GCA_043752435.1 Betaproteobacteria bacterium | reverse complement strand
GCAAGGGCCTGGGGAATATTTCTGGTCGAGCTACCGGAACCATGCCTTCGGTATCACAGACAGCTTGTTGTCATCGCATGAGCGTTATGAGAGTCTGGGCAAGTCAGACGAAGGGCGCCAGCAGGCCTATCGCGATCTGTTCCGCACGGAACTCGACACGAGAGAGCTGGCCGAGATCAGGGATACGGCCAAACGGGGCTGGCCACTGGGTGGAAGCCGATTCAAGGACGAAATCGAGCGGACCCTCAATTGTGTGGTCAGCCCGCCAAAGCGCGGTCGACCGATCAAAAGGCGTTCGACCACGCTCGCTGAACAGCAGCGAGCATACTACCGGTATGAAAAGTTACACTGACCCTATTTATTGTTTATGACCATGGTTGAGGAGACATGCCGGTGACACATCAGCGCTACGATCCTGTTGCAGGTCCGGATGCCTGGAAGGGATCGGAAATCCAGAACGATGCATCGTGGCTGTATCAACTGGACGCAGCAGAAATTGCAGAGATCGACGGTGCCCTGCAGCATGCACGGCGCATCGGCGCACGCCTTCCCTTCCCGGCCGGGTCGTTTCCGCTGCCGCGCCTTGCCGCAACGCTCGACGGCATACTCGAAGAACTCGAGAACGGCCGCGGTTTCAAGCTGATCCGCGGCATCCCCCGCCAGCGCTACACCGACGAGGAATGCGAGCTGATCTACTGGGGCCTGGGCGTACACCTCGGCAATCCTGTGTCGCAGAATGCGCGTGGACACCGCCTGGGACACGTGCGTGATGAAGGCCGCGAGCTGGCTGACCCCAACGCGCGGGCTTACCAGACCAACCAGCGCATGGATTTCCACACCGACCTGCTGCCGATCGACTTGCTTGGCCTGTTCTGCATGCGTACTGCAAAATCCGGCGGCGCCAGCAAACTCACCAGCGCGCTCACCATACACAATGTGCTGCGCAAGGAACGACCGGACCTGCTGGAGGCGCTCTACGGCATGTTCTACCTCGACTGGCGCGGCGAGGAACCGGAGGGCGAGCAGCCGTGGTTCACCATACCCATGTTCAGCAATCACGACAGCAAAGTCACCGCGCGCATCTGCAGCATTGTCTATTACGAATCCGCTGCCCGTTTCGGTGCGCAGTACCGGCCCACTGCCGTGCAGCACGAAGCTCTGGAGGCGGTGCAGGAAATTGCCAACCGCCCGGAACTGATGCTGACCATGGATTTCCAGGAAGGCGACATCCAGTTCATCAACAACCACACCATGATGCACGCCCGTGAAGCATACGAGGATTACGCCGAACCCGGGCGCCGGCGTCATCTGCTGCGCATGTGGATCGCCGTCCCGGATGCACGGCGCCGGCCTCTTGCGGACGCCCTTGCGGAACGTTACCGCTGGGTGCGCGAAGGCGGCATACCGGTAAAAACAAAAACTCCCGCCTGAAGCCGGGGCAGCGCATCTGCAGAATTCAGCACGCCGTCAACAGAAACGGGCCATGCAATCAAACACCAATCGAACCAGAGGAACCATGCCGTCACGCGCCATCGCCATTCTTCGCTGCATTGTCGCTGCGTCCGTTGCACTCAGCATCAATGCCCTGCCTCTCGCCTCCGCGCAATCCTATCCGACCAAGGCCATACGCATCGTTGTGCCGTTCCCTGCCGGCGGTAACGCCGACATCTTTGCCCGCGCCTACGGACAAAAACTGAACGACAGTTGGGGACAACCCGTGGTAGTGGATAACCGGGCCGGTGCGGCCGGCATCATCGGCACGCAACTGGTCGCCAAATCTGTTGCCGACGGTTACACGCTGCTGTTCGGCACCACGGGCACCCATACCACCAACCCGGCGGTGTATGCGAAGTTGCCTTACAACCCGGTCAGTGATTTCTCACCAGTGAGCAATTTTGCGGACTCGCCGTTCCTGCTGGTCGTGCACCCTTCGGTACCTGCAGGAAGTCTCCGGGATTTGATCACCCTCGCCAAAGCACGCCCCGGCCAGCTGGACTACGCTTCATTCGGCATCGGCAGTTCTGCGCACCTTGCCGGCGAAATGCTGCGCACCATGACCGGCATCAATATCGTGCATGTCGCCTACAAGGGCGGGCCGCCGGCGCTGACTGACCTTCTCGGCGGGCATGTCGCCCTGATGTTCAATGCACTGCCCGCGGTCATGCCGCAGGTGAAAGCCGGAAAACTGCGCGCGCTGGCATTGGCTGCGGCCAAACGTATAGCTGCGCTGCCCGGCATGCCGACCTTTGCCGAAGCGGGACTCGCCAATTTTGAGGCTGGTTCCTGGTACGGCATCCTCGCGCCGGCCGGCACGCCGCGCGATGTGGTGACCAAACTGCATGGCGAGACCGTGCGCATCCTGGCCCTGCCCGATGTCCGCCAGCGTCTCGCCAGTGAGGGTGCGGAACCCATTGGCAACTCGCCCGAAGAATTCTCTGCACAAATCCGTCGTGACATGGCGCGCTGGGTCCAGGTTGCCAGGGATGCCAAAATACAGCCGCAGTAGCAACCTACATCCCGGCAACGCCGGTCCGATGGCGGGATCGGGGTAATGACCGCGGTGCAGCGATACTCTTGCTGCGCGTCGGTTTATCTTGTCTTGACACCGGTTGCCTTCACCACAGCCGCCCATTCCTTGACATCCTGCGCCATCATTTGCCGAACTTCGGCCGGGCTCATGATCAGGGTCTCGGCGACATTCAGAAAGGGTGGGGTCACAAAGGGTGGGGTAAAGGGTGGGGTCATGGGCAAGGATGGGGTCAGGTCTTGCAATCATGCATTTCCATTCTGTCGAGCCGATCCGTTTTGCGCATCAGCATCACCACGTTCTGAATTGACCTGACCGGTTTTTTCTGCGCCAAGTTAAATATCAGAGTTTTCAATTTCATGTCAACCAGCGCTTTCAGTGTGCGGTCGCCGATTTTGTCGAAATAGGCCGAGACGCTGATGACGGCGATGAATTGCGAGGTAAAGCC
>JAYUYQ010000035.1:0-2989 GCA_043752435.1 Betaproteobacteria bacterium | reverse complement strand
GTTGATCTGCGCCGGGACCTAGAGACCATTGCCGCACAGCTGCCGGATTGCGCACTGCGCATTACCGTGACCCGCGGTAGCGGCGGACGGGGTTATGCAGTCCCGGAAAATCTGCGGTCGCGCCGCGTCGTCTATGCAAATCCGTTACCGGAATATCCGGTGCACTGGCCAAAGCAAGGCGTCAGTGTGCAGATGTGCGAGTTGCGGCTTGCAGCGCAGCCCCGTCTGGCCGGAATCAAACACCTGAACCGGCTGGAAAACGTGCTGGCCCGCGCCGAATGGAACGATCCGGCAATCGCCGAAGGTCTGCTGCTGGATGATGCCGGCGGTGTGATCGAGGGCACACGATGTAATGTTTTTATTGTCGAAGACGGCGCGCTGGTCACACCGGACCTGTCGCGCTGCGGCGTAGCAGGGGTCACGCGCGATCTGGTGATCGCTGCAGCCGGCCGCAATGGTCTGCGCTGTCATATCGAAGCGATCAGCCGTCAGCGACTGGAGGCTGCGACGGAAATATTCCTGGTCAACAGCCTGATCGGCGTCTGGCCTGTTGCTGTGCTGGAGAAACGTCGCTGGTCAGACTTCAAGGTCGCACCGCTCGTGCGAAAATGGCTGGATGCGCTCGATCATCCGCTTCATTAAATTTCTGTTTTGGTCCGGCTTGCTGCTGGTGCTGTTGGTTGCCGCCGGGCTGTACTACTACGCCAATCAGGAATTGCGGCTGGAGCCATCACCCGTAACCTTCGAATTACGCGCGGGCAGCAGCCTCAGGAACGTGGCAACACAGCTCGCCAAAGCAGGCGTGATCGAGCGGCCGGAACTGTTCGAGGTGCTGGCACGGGTGCTCGGCGAATCCGCAAAACTCAAAGCAGGCAATTACGAATTTTTGCCCCCGCTGACACCGTTGGGCCTGCTGCAACAGATGACCCGGGGTGACGTGACCCTGCTGGCAGTGACCTTCGTCGAAGGCTCGACTTTCACGCAGATGCGCAAGGCACTGCAGGACAATCCGAAGATTCGTGCTGAAACGGCGGCGATGACGGAAACGGAATTGCTGGAAAAACTGGAAATTCCCCAGCCGCTGGGCGAAGGCTGGTTTTTCCCCGATACCTATCATTTCAGCGCAGGCACCAGCGACCTGGCAATTCTGCGCCGCGCAAACCAATTGATGCTGCGCCACCTCAATCGGGAATGGGAGCGCCGCGCCCCGGACCTGCCGCTTAAATCGCCGATGCAGGCACTGATACTGGCCTCGATCGTCGAAAAGGAAACCGGCAAACCGGAAGAACGCGGGCTGGTCGCCGCGGTATTCATCAACCGCCTGCGCATCGGCATGCTGCTGCAGACTGACCCGACGGTGATCTATGGCATGGGCGAGTTTTTCAAGGGCAACATCCGCAAAAGCGATCTGACGACGGATACCCCCTACAATACCTATACCCGTGCCGGTCTGCCGCCCACACCCATTGCCATGCCAGGACTTGAAGCCTTGCGCGCAACGCTGAATCCCGCACCCAGCGATGCGCTGTATTTTGTTGCGCGCGGTGACGGCACGTCAAAATTTTCTCGCACGCTGGCAGAGCACGAACGTGCTGTGACCCAGTACCAGCGCCGGGGCCGCAAATGAGTCGCGGCAAATTCATTACGCTGGAAGGCATGGACGGTGCCGGCAAAACCACGCACCTGGAATGTCTGCGCGAAAAATTGACGGCGCGCGGCGTGGCGCTGACGGTGACCCGCGAACCCGGCGGCACACCGTTGGGCGAAGCGCTGCGCAAACTCCTGCTCGACAATCACGATTCGCGGCATCCGGATACCGAGGCGCTGATGATGTTTGCGGCGCGGCGGGAACACATCGCGCAGGTCATCGAACCTGCATTGACTGCCGGCCGCTGCGTGCTCTGCGACCGCTTCACCGACGCCACCTATGCCTACCAGGCGGGGGGCAGTGGCATGGCTTGGGAACGGGTGGCTGAGCTGGAGCAGTGGGTTCAGGGTACATTGCAGCCGGACCTGACACTGTACTTTGATTTGGATCCGACGGTCAGCCGGGCCCGGGCCCGGCAGGATCGCGAGCCGGATCGCTTCGAACGGGAAAAGCAGGCATTTTACGAGCGGGTGCGGGCGGCCTATCTGCGCCGGGCTGCAGAACATCCGCGCCGGATACGCGTGATTGATGCCTCCCGGACCATCCCTGAGATACAACTCGAACTTGAAGATGTCATTTTAAGTATATGATTTTAAATACTTTTTATTGTAAACCTCTGATTTTAATAGTTTACTTACGTTTGATACATTCAACATATTGAATTTGAATGACAATGTGGTTTCAAAATGAGCTGAAATCGGTCCTTGCGCAAAAAGCGCAGATTGCGCACGCCCTGCTGATCAAAGGGCCGCGCGGTATCGGCAAACAGGCCTTCGGTATGGAATTGGCGCAGGCACTGCTATGTGAAAGCGCGGCAGCGGATGGCGCAGCCTGCGGCCAGTGCAGGGCCTGCAACTGGTTCGCCTCTGGTGCTCATCCGGATTTCCGCATGCTGGCGCCGATCACCGAAGGCGACCTTGAGGCCGAAACCGAGGAAGGTGGCAAGAAAACCAAGGCGAGTCCGTGGATCAGCATTGAGCAAGTGCGCGAACTGCATGATTTCATCTATGTTTCCAGCCACCGTGGCGGACGCAAAGTAATCCTCGTCTGTCCGGCGGAAGCCCTGAACGTCAATGCGGCCAATGCCTTGCTGAAAAGCCTCGAGGAACCACCGGCATTGACGCATTTCATCTTGATCAGCCATCGGCCGCATCGCCTGCCGCGCACCATCATCAGTCGCTGCCGGCAGCTAAGCCTGCGGCAGCCGGATCGCGCCACGGCGCTGGAATGGCTGGGCGGGCAGGGCGTGGCTGATCCGGAAGTAGCACTGGCTCAATCATCCGGGGCACCGCTGCTGGCGCTGGCCGCCAGCGAAGGCGATGAACTGGCAGGGCGCCGCGA
>JAYUYQ010000034.1:0-3000 GCA_043752435.1 Betaproteobacteria bacterium | reverse complement strand
ACGGGTGCTGATGATCGTGCTGGTGGGGGTCAGCCTGTGGAGTATTTCGCTGTACCAGGGTGAACTCGCACGCGCCGATAAAGTGTTTTTGCTGAAATACATGATCTCCAGCCAGACCGCGATCATGTGGATGTGTTTCCTTTACGCAATGTCCGGCACGGCCTATTGGGTCGGATTGCTGGCGCGCGCGGATGGTCTCATGCGGACCGGCAGCGGCTTCTTGTGGAGCGCGACCACGATGGGCCTAGTCGGGCTGATGGTGCGTTGGTACGAGTCTTACCTGATCGGCACCGACGTCGGCCACATTCCCATCAGCAATCTCTACGAAGTGTTCGTGCTGTTCTGCATCATTACGTCGCTGCTCTATTTGTATTACGAGGGTCGCTACGCCACGCGCAAGCTGGGCGCGTTTGTGCTGCTGATCATCCTCGCCGCGGTGTGGTTCATTCTCTGGTACACCTTCGACCGCGGCGCGCACGAAATCCAGCCGCTGGTGCCCGCATTGCAGTCGTGGTGGATGAAAATCCACGTGCCGGCGAATTTCATCGGCTATGGGGCATTTTCGATTGCGGCGATGGTGGGTGTGGCCTACCTGCTGGCGAGCAAAGGTGTCATGGCGCGCCTGCTGCCGCCAGCTGAAGTCATGGACGATGTAATGTACAAAACCATCGCCATCGGCTTCGCTTTCTTCACCATCGCGACCATTCTTGGCGCGATGTGGGCGGCAGAAGCCTGGGGCGGTTACTGGTCCTGGGATCCGAAGGAGACCTGGGCGCTGATCGTCTGGCTGAACTACGCTGCCTGGTTGCACATGCGGCTGATCAAGGGTCTGCGCGGTCCGCTGCTGGCCTGGTGGGCAATAGTCGGCCTGCTGGTGACGACCTTCGCCTTCATCGGCGTCAACATGTTCCTGTCAGGACTACATTCCTACGGCACCTTGTAGCAGGCTTCAAGGGAGGACTGGCGTCGCCAGCGGCAACGACAGGCCGCGTTCCGCTGCAATGCGCCGCAGGCGATCCGGATAATCTGAAATGATGCCGTCGACACCGAAATCAATCATGCGTGCAATGTCGCGCGCCTCATTCACCGTCCACACCACCACTTTTAATCCCGCCTGCTGTGCCTCGAGTACCGTCTGACGCGTTACGTCAGCAAAATAAGGCGACCACACCGCCCCGCCCGCGGCCTTGATCATCTGCGGCACCGAGCCATAACGGCTGACATGAAAATCCGCGGTCCACGGTGACGAGACTTCCTTCGCGCGGATATTGTCCTGCCAGGATTGCTGCACGCTCAGGTACACCGTCGCGATCTGCGGCGCCTCCTGCTGCACCACCAGCAATGTGCGCCAGTCGAAAGACTGGATGGTGACGCGGGATTCCAGGTTTTCCGCGCGTATCAGTGCAATCAGCGCGCGGGCAAAGGCTTCCGGCGAAAGCGTGTGCTGCGGTTGCTCCGGCGAAATCTTGGTTTCGATGTTGAAGCGCACGGTGCTGTTGCCGGCGCGGCGTGTCAGTGCAAACACATCGGCGAGCGGGGGCATGCGGGTGCCGTCGATCGGCTGCTGCATGGAGAAACGCTGCGCGTAGTTTGACTGTGGCCGGATACGGCCGACGTCGTAGTGCTGCAGTTGCGCAAAATTCAGAGTGTGAATGGCGATGTCGTTACGCGCCAGCCATTGCCCATCGGATCCCCGCGTGATGTCCGGGTTCAGCGTCGCATCATGGCTGACCACGACCACGCCGTCTTGGGTCACCGCGGTATCGAGTTCCAGCGTGGTGACGCCAATGGCCAGCGCCTGCGCAAAAGCCGGCAGGGTGTTTTCCGGAAGCAGGCCGCGCGCACCGCGATGACCCTGCAGATCGAGACTGTGCGCGGCACTCATCATGGTCAGCAGCGCCGCAGCAAGAAGTATGGAGTACATGAAGATCGGGCGTATGGCGTAAACATGCTACTCGCCGGCGGCGAGGAAGGACGTCAGGCGCCAGCCGGTTTCGTTTTTGCGGAAACAGGCGAGGTGTTCCAGCGGGCTGCGAATATGTTCTTCCGGAATAAACCCGTCGCGCTCATGCGCGCTGATTTTCACCCACTTCTGTTTGATGTCGGCATCGCTGTCGGCTACTTCCCAGTCGATAACGGGCACGATGGCCTGGCCGAGGCTGGCGAGAATGGTTGCGCTGCCCGAGGGTGCGGCGCGCAGCGCGGTTTCACGTGCGGTGATCGCGCCGTTGCCATGCGGATCGGTGTTTTTCGGCCAGCGCGGCAACACGTAAGGTGCGCACAGGCTGCGCGGCATTTTTTCGTGGCTGTAATACGCCGCACCCAAGTGCAGCGCGCGCGGCAGTTCGCGCCACAGGGGGCTGTCTTCGGCATCAGGTTCCCACTGCCGGATGAATTCCTCCAAGCCGTTGGGCTGGCCGATGCCGTTGCGCACATTGCGGTCGATGACGCCGAGCACGAATTTTTTGTCGCGCAGCTGCACGGCGGTGAGCAGCCGGTCGCGAAACCGTGTCCATGACTGGTCGCCGGCTGCTTCATCGCGCGGTGCGAACACACCGTCCTGCGCTTTGGCCGCCGGTTTTTGCTGTGCCAGCGCGGGTGCCGCCAGCAGGGTTGCCAGCAGCAGGGCGCAAGTGATCCGGCGCGAAACATTCATTACCGGCCCTTGAAATCGCCTTTGCGTTTGTCGAAAAACGCCTGCAGCGCTTCCTGATGGTCTTCGGTCTTGTGACAGATTGCCTGGAAAGCCGAACAGGCGTCGAGGTGTTCGCTGAGGTGTTGGCGCTGCGCAAGTTTCAGCAGGCGTTTCGCGTACCGGATGGCCTGCGGCGGTTTGGCGGCGATTTTGCCGGCCATTTTTTTCGCGGCGGCCATCAGTTCACCAGGTTCGGTGACTTCGAGCAGGATGCCCAGCGCCTTGGCTTCGTCGGCTTTCAGCACGCGGCCGGTCAGCGTCAGTTCCGCGGCACGCTGGTAACCCAGCAATTGATTGAGGAACCA
>JAYUYQ010000033.1:0-3002 GCA_043752435.1 Betaproteobacteria bacterium | reverse complement strand
CGATCACGCTGGTCGCCACACAAAACCTGATGCTGCTGGTCCATCCGTCGGTCCCGGCAAAGTCGGTGAAGGAACTGGTGGCCCTGGCAAAAAAACAGCCCGGCAATTTGTCGTTTGCGTCCGCGGGCAACGGCACCGGCGGCCATCTGTCGGGGGAACTGTTCAAGATGCTGGCGCAGATCGACATGCTGCACGTACCGTATAAAGGGGTGCAGCCGGCGCTGATCGATGTCGTCGGCGGTCAGGTATCGCTGACCTTCGCCAGCATTATCTCGGCCATGCCTCAGGTGACCGGTCGCAGGCTGATTCCGCTGGCAGTGACCGGTGCGCAACGTTCCCCTGCGGCAAAGGAACTGCCGACAATGATCGAGGCCGGTGTCAAGGCTTATGAATCAGCCACCTGGTATGGCCTGCTCGCGCCCGCGGGCACTGCGACGGACATCGTTAACAAGCTCAATGCGGAAGTGGTGACAGCGCTGAAGAATCCGGACATGCATGACCGCCTCTCCCGCGAAGGCGCCGATCCGGTGGGCAACAGCCCCGCCGAGTTCGCCAAACACATCCAGGTCGAAATTGAGAAATGGCGCAAGGTGGTCAAGGCCGCCGGCATTCAACCGAGCTGATCCGGATAGCCTAACAGCGGCATTTCCGCACCGGGTGCGATGCGCGTTGAATGACCGCGTGCGCAGCAGGAAGCACGGTAGAATCACGCCTTCCTTTTTGGTGCCCAATCCATGCTCTCCCCGGCATACCAGAAAATAAAGACACTGCGCTCGACCGGCAAAAGCGCCGCTGCTTATTCGCTGCTGGGGTCGACGCCACCGACCTCGGACGACGATGCGTTCGAGGCAGCGGTGTGCCTTTTTTTGTGCGGTGATCTCGCGGCAACACAGCATGTGTGCCAAAGCCGTGTCTGGAAAAAAGACTGGGCCGGCCGTATGGCCCAGGCCCTGGCGATCATGGTCTCGAACGGAGATGCTGCACTGGCCTTGTCGGTCGCCCGTCCTGCCGCCGGCGATGCCAGCGCCGAATTCGACATGTCGGCAATATTCCTGATGCTGCTTCAGGCCAACGGGCTGCTCAAAGAAGCCGACGCCTACATCAACGCCCGTCTGCAGAATCCTCCCTCCAATGAAACGTTTTTGCTGACGATCATGGCGGAAATTGCAGCGGCCCTTGAGGACTGGCGACAGGCCTACAAGCTGGCCTCGGCGGTAATGTACTCCGACCCGGATGATTTTCGCGCCCTGCTGACCCTTAGCCGCACCAACCAGGCGGTGGGTAATTTTCATGAGGCACTGGGTAACGCGTTGCGGGCGCACAAGCTCGTCCCGGGTTCACCGCAGGCCATCCTGCAGATGATGCGCTGCCATAACAAGCTCGGCGACTACTACACGACCATCGGCATGCGCCACGAACTCGCAGCGCCGGAGGCGATCACCGCCGAAATCCATGCCGAACTGGGAACCGCTTATGCCGGCGTTGAAGACACGGCACGGGCAACGGCGGAATTTCGCGAAGCGATTGCTGTTGACCAAAAACCCATTGCCGCCATTCAGGGCCTGGCTTTGATTCTGGCCGACACCGGCAATATTGCCGGTCTGGCGGAACTGGAAGACTTCTGCCGCGCAGAAATGCACGCCGACATCGAATGCCTCGCCATCCTCGGCAAGGCGGCGCTGGCCCGACGCGATCTGGGTGACGCCGCACGGCTCTTCGAGGAATCGCAGTCGCTCGCCATCCGTGAGCGCAGTGCGCTATCCATGCTGTCATGGCCGGTAACCGAGCCGCGCATCCGCCATGACTGCGAACAGCTGGAACTGCTGTCGCAGCGCGGCTTGCTCGACGGCGCAGGCCGCAACGCACTCGATCTGCTGCAACGGTATTACGCGCAAACCGGAAACGTCGCGCAGACTTTCGCGCCTCCAGGCAACGAGGCTGAGGCGCTGCGAGCAGCGCTGACCATCCACCATCGTCCGCCCGCGCCGTTCACCGGCGCCGCGCTGGGTCAGAATGATTACACCGCGATCGAAGCCCAATACCTGTCGAATCAGCCTCCGGTGGTCGCCATCGACAACTTCCTCTCAGCCGAAGCGCTCGCCTCATTGCGCCGCTACTGCGAAGAGGCCACGGTATGGAAAATGGAGGCGGGCGAAGGTTACCTGGGCGCATTGCTCGTGCAGGGATTTGCACCGCCGGTCCTGCTTGCCATCGCGGATCAGCTAAGAGCAGCGATGCCGCGCGTTATTGGCGACTTCCCGCTGTTGCAGGCCTGGGCCTTCAAATACGACCAACGGCTCCAGGGCATCAACATGCATGCCGACTTTGCCAAGGTAAACGTGAATTTCTGGATCACACCCGAGTCGGCCTGCGAAGACATGTCGACCGGCGGCATGGTGGTCTACGACGTACCCGCCCCGGCCAGCTGGACATTCGCCGACTACAACACCAATCAGGCCAAGATGAAGGCTTTCCTCGAGACCCATGGCGCAAAACCGATGCGGGTGCCTTACGGGGAAAACCGCTGCGTGCTGTTCGACTCGAGTCTGATCCACATCACCGACGAATTGCATTTCAAGCCGGGATATACGAACCGGCGCATCAATGTCACCCTGCTCTACGGGCGGGCTCGCAGCATCGGCTGAGCGGGGCGCAACCGTGGCAGCGTGCAGCAGCGTTACCAGGCCACCGCACCGCCATCAACCGGAATGATCGTACCAGTCATGAAATTTGACGCGCTTGAGGCCAGCAGCACGGCGATGCCCTTCAAGTCATCCGGCCCGCCGGTGCGTTTCAACGGAATCTCGCGTTCGATGTTGTCCTTGTTTTTTTCGTAGAGTTTCTGGTTGATCGGCGTGACAAAAAATCCTGGACAAATCGCATTGACCTGGATGTTGTGCTGCGCCCATTTCACCGCGAGGTCGCGGGTGAAATTGACCAGCGCGCCCTTGCTCGCGCCGTAGGCGATGGAGTTGTAGGCGGCGGGATTGCGCCCGACGAGG
>JAYUYQ010000032.1:0-3011 GCA_043752435.1 Betaproteobacteria bacterium | reverse complement strand
GCGCCTGGATATCGGTGCCGCCGCCGACGGCGAAGGGCACGATCATGCGGATCGGGCGGTTGGGCCAGGCTTGCTGGGCGAGCGCGGCGGTCGCGGCAAACAGCAGCCCCCCCGCGAGCAGCAGGACAGCAGCGGCATGCAGTGTCCGGGTCTGATGCAGGGTGCCGATGTATGAGTGTTTGCGTGCTTGCATGATGCGGGTCTCCTCACGGGGGGCAGTGGTTTTGTGATCAGGATGCACACCGGTGCCTGTAGGCATTATTTTTTGCGCACCGGGAATGCAGCAGAGACTATGCCCGGCCCCAGACCACGTCAAGCCGAAGGATCGTAGCCCGGATCAGCGCGCCTGAAGGAAGTCCTCTTGGGGGGCAGCGCAATCCGGGGCGGCGCAGCCGCCGTATCGCCTCTTCACCATGACCCGCTGAAAAAATTACTGCTTGACCGCCAGCAAGCCATCCCCATTCACCGTCACCACAAACCCGGCGCGCTGCAGACGCTTCGCCACTTCATCGGGCACATCGCGCCCGCTGGTGAGCTTGTTCGGCGACCCGGTGTAATGGAACATGCGGCCGCGACGTTTGATCACGCGGGCGAGCTGGTCGTAAAACAGCTGCGAATAAAGTTCGCCGGCGATGCCGAAACGCGGCGGGTCGTGCAGGATCGCATCGACTGACGCGGCGGGAAGTTTCACGATTTCCTGCGTGATGTCGCCCTGCGTCAGCGTTAGCGCCGGGCCTGTTGGTGGCGACCACGGATTGATGCCGCGCAGCCAGAGTACGTCGGGATTTTTTTCATACGACAGCACCTGCTGCGCCTGACCCTTGAGGCACCACGCCGCGAAATATCCGAGGCCGCCGCAAGTGTCGAGGATCACCTTGCCGCGCGGCTGAATCAATCCCACCTTGCGTTCGGCATCGGCGTAAGGCGACACCTGCGCTGTGGGCAGCATCTTGATGCCGTCGATTTCAAAGGTCGGCGCGCCCCATTCGGTGGGTACCAGCTTGATCAGCGCGGTGGTAAACCGCGATACCGGCGCGAATCCTTCCGCCGTCCAGTGATAAATCGTCCGTTCGCGGCAGCTGTCGAGCCAGGGATATTCATAGTCCTGCCAGGTCCAGCCCGCAGTATCCACGCCGACCGTGGTCTGCGTGCGATCCAGGTCCAGCGAACATTCGACTGTGGAGGCACCGGCGCGCTGGGCGGCGCGAAGCGCGTTGTGTACAGGCAGGGTGAGGAGTGGAATGGGCGGCATCGAGAATTGGGTTATACGGCAGGATGGCCTGTCCCGATTGAGGGTGCAATACAACCCTTTGATTATATTGATAATTTAAATCAGCATGGGCATTGACCTGCGATGCTGACCGGCGAGCAGCTTACTCTGCCAGAGCGGCGCAAAGGCATTTATTCATTGGGCATAGGTACAGAGGATTGCCCTTTTTCCCAATCGAAGTTAGCTTAGCCGGCCCAGCACAATGTCATAGCCCGGGAGCGTTATGAAACAACGGTTGCGACTGTTGATTGTCGAAAGCTCGGATGCCGATGTGACGTCGATTTTGCAGGCACTGGACAGCCAGGGCTTCGACAGTACGTACACCGTTGCGGCCACCCCGACGGAGATGCGCGCCGCATTCGAAACGCATGACTCGGATCTGATCATCGGTGGCCAGCCCATTGCTGATTTCCCCGCCGCGGCAGCGCTGGCGATTGCGAAGGAAGTGCGCCCGGAATTGCCGTTCATCATCGTTTCCGGCGAAACCGACCTTAACCTCGCCGTGGCGCTGATCAAGCTTGGTGCCCAGGACTATGTGCAAAAAAGCGAACTGATGCGCCTGGGCCCGATCATCGATCGCGAGTTGCGCAATGCCGAATGGCAGCGCCGGCAGAAATTGACGGATGACCGACTCTACGAAACCCAGGAACTGTTTCGCGCCATTGTCGAAAACGTCGGTGACCTCGTCGCCGTGCTCGACACCGAAGGGCGTCGCGTCTACAACAGCCCCTCGTACCGGCCGCTGTTCCGCGAGAAGGACATCCGCCAGGGCAGCAGCTCCTTCATGGAAATCCATCCCGAAGACCGCGAACGCATCAAGGCGGTGTTCCGCAAGACTGTCGAGACGGGCATCGGCAAGTGTTCCGAATTCCGCTTTGTGCTGCGGGACGGCAGCATCCGTTTCATGGAGTCCGACGGGCGCGCGATCCACGATGCCGAAGGCAAAGTCTCCAAGGTGGTGGTGGTATCGCGCGACATCACCGAACAAAAACGCCTCGAGACCGACCTCCGAGAAATGGCCGCCACCGACATGCTGACGGGGCTCCCCAACCGGCGGCACTTCCTCGCCCAACTCGAACAGGAAAAAGCGCGCGTCAGCCGCGCAGAAGAAAAATGCGCCGCGGTGCTGATGATCGACATCGACCATTTCAAGGTGGTCAACGACACATTCGGCCATGCCGCCGGCGACCATGTGCTGCGCCACCTCTCAACGCTGATGCGCGAGGATCTGCGCAAAATCGACACGCTGGGGCGCTTGGGCGGCGAAGAGTTCGCCGTCATCCTGCCCGGCGCCGACTCCTCCGCGGCCGAGGGTTTTGCCGAACGCCTGCGCAAACAAGTGGCGGAAACTCCGGTGGTGCTCGACAAGTGGATCATCCCGCTGACCATCAGCATTGGCGTCACCGAAATCAAGCCGGGGGATGACAGCGCCGACGATGCGCTGATCCGCGCCGACCGCGCGCTGTACCGGGCCAAGGAATGCGGGCGGAACCGGGTTGCGGTTGAGGTCTGAGTAGCCAGCAACGCGGGATTTTCTGAATCGCAGCGCTCGTCGATTTGTGCTGTTGCTGCGAAGTAGCGTAAAAATAACAATAAAAACAATTGCTTGCGAAATTCTCGCCCAAGTGTAATTCCACTTCTATTTCAATACTTCGTTAATGAAGTAGCAATATGCGAATCAAAATATAGAAAAATTGTCACTATTCAGCGTGGACGAAAACATCCACATCTTCCCTCACCC